>NZ_JASCPQ010000175.1:0-4914 GCF_029959305.1 Pseudomonas sp. PS01297 | reverse complement strand
CCGCTGACGAGGTACGAGGCTGCGATGGGTTGCGAAGCGACCCTGGACGGCGGTCCTGCGGCCCGCATCGCAGCCTCGTGCCTCGTCAGCGGCTACACATGTCGGGGGTTAGCTCGCCTTCGCCATGATCAATCTCGACGGGCTGGCTGCTTCCAGGCATATCGCGACGAATTTAGACGTTGGCGTGTGGCTGCCATCACCGGTGCTTTCCAGCGGCACCAGCGGGTTGACCTCCGGGTAATAAGCCGCGGCTTGCCCGGCCGGAATATCAAACGCCAACAAGGTGAAGTTCTTCACCCGACGTTCATGCTGGTCATCCCAAATCGAAACGATGTCGACCTTCTGCCCCGGCTTGAAGCCCAGGCGGATGATGTCGGCTTCGTTGACGAACAGCACGTCGCGCTGGCCCTTGACCCCACGATAACGGTCGTCGAGGCCGTAGATGGTGGTGTTGTACTGATCGTGGGAGCGCATGGATTGCAGGATCAGGTCTGGCAGCTTGCCCGTGGCGCGGGTGCGGGCGTCGATCAGGTCTTGCGGCAACGCATTGATGCGGAAGTTGGCGCGCTGGGTCGGGGTGTTCCACTGGCGCGCCCCGGCCGAGTTGCCGAGGTAGAAACCGCCAGGGTTCTGGATGCGCGTGTTGAAGTCTTTGAACCCCGGAATAGTGTCGGCGATCAGCTCGCGAATGCGGCCGTAGTCGGCCACGATCCAGTTCCAGTCGATAGGGTGCGTGCCCAATGTGGCAGCGGCGATCCCGGCGATGATGGCAGGCTCCGAACGCATTTGATTCGACAACGCCTTGAGCTGGCCATTGGAGGCGTGGACCATGCTGAACGAGTCTTCAACAGTGACCGCTTGCGGGCCTTCGGCCTGATGGTCGATGTCGGTACGGCCCAGGCACGGCAAAATCAGCGCCTCTTTGCCATGCATTAAGTGGCTGCGGTTGAGCTTGGTGCTGATCTGCACCGTGAGGTCGCAATTGCGCAGCGCTTCGGCCGTGCGCGGGCTGTCGGGCGTGGCTTGGGCAAAGTTGCCACCCAGGCCGATAAACACCTTGGCCCGGCCTTCGAGCATGGCGTGAATGGCTTCCACCACGTTGTGGCCGTTTTCACGCGGTACTTTGAAATTGAAGCGGCGCTCCAGCGCATCAAGGAAGGCCACCGGTGGGCGTTCATTGATGCCCATGGTGCGGTCGCCCTGCACGTTACTGTGGCCACGCACCGGGCACAGGCCTGCGCCGGGGCGGCCGATGTTGCCGCGCAGGAGCATCAGGTTGGCGATTTCCTGAATGGTCTGCACCGAATGGCGGTGCTGGGTGATGCCCATCGCCCAGCACATGATCACGTTCTTGCCCTTGAGGTACATGCGCGCGGCGCGCTCGATGTCCACCAGGGTGAGGCCCGACTGCTCGACGATGTGCTCCCAGGACGTGTCGTCCAGGCTGGAGATGTAATCGAGGATGCCCGAGGTGTGTTCATTCAAAAACGCGTGATCGAACACCGCCGGTTCGCCCGCCGCCTGTGCATCGCGCTCCCATTGCAGCAGGAACTTGGCCATGCCGCGCAGCAACGCCATGTCGCCGCCCAGCGCCGGGCGCAAGTAGGCGGTGTTGGTCGGGCGGTCGCCGTTGGTGAGCATTTCCAGTGGGTGTTGCGGATGCTGGAAGCGTTCCAGGCCGCGCTCTTTCAGCGGGTTGACACACACCACTTGAGCGCCGCGTTTAACCGCCTCACGCAGCGGTTCAAGCATGCGCGGGTGGTTGGTGCCGGGGTTCTGCCCCAGCACGAATATCGCGTCGGCGTGTTCAAAGTCGTCGAACGTGACGGTGCCTTTGCCGACCCCGATGCTTTGCGCCAGCGCCACACCGCTGGCTTCGTGGCACATGTTCGAACAGTCCGGGAAGTTGTTGGTGCCGAACGCCCGTACAAACAGTTGATACAGATAAGCCGCTTCGTTGCTGGCGCGGCCCGAGGTGTAGAACTCGGCCTCGTTGGGGCTCGACAGGTTCAGCAGATGACGGGCGATCACGCTGTTGGCCGCGTCCCAACTGATGGGCTCGTAATGATCGGTTTCGGCGTTGTAGCGCATTGGCTCGGTCAGGCGGCCCTGATATTCCAGCCAGTAATCACTTTGCTCCAGCAACGCGCTAACGCTGTATTTAGCGAAGAAGGCCGCATCTACCCGGCGCTTGGTCGCTTCCCAGTTCACTGCCTTGGCGCCATTCTCGCAGAACTTGACCATGCCGCTTTCGGGCGAGTCGCCCCAAGCGCAGCCCGGGCAGTCGAAGCCGCCGTTCTGGTTGGTCTTGAGCATCATGCGCAGGTTTTTCAGTGCGTTATCGCTGGTCAACCAGGCCTGAGCCACACTGATCAGTGCGCCCCAACCACCGGCCGGGCCTTTGTAAGGCTTGTAGCGCGGAGTCGGGGTTTGGTCGGCTTGATGATGAAGGCTCACGATTGAATCTCCTGCGCAGGGCTGTACACCCGTGGCGCGCTTTTTTGTGGCAGATGAATAAGGTTGAGGTTGTGACGCCGGGCCCATTGCAGCGCCAGGCCCGTGGGCGAGGACAGGCTGATGAGGGTTTGAATCCCGGCGCGCAACACTTTTTGAATCAGCTCAAGGCTGCAGCGGCTGGTGACAATCGCTGCGCCACCGTTCAGGTCGATGTGTTGGCGCACCAGCGCACCGATCAGTTTGTCCAGGGCGTTGTGCCGGCCGATGTCTTCGCGGCCCATCAGCAGTTCGCCCTTGGCATCCAGATAGACCGCCGCATGCACCGCGCCGCAGTGTTGGCCCAAGGGCTGGAATTCGCTGATGCGCTGGCGCAAACCGTCCAGCCATTGGGCGGGCGGTAGCGGCGCGCCGGGCAGCACCTTGAGGTCCGGCAGCGCTTGCTCCACCGCTTCGACGCCACACAACCCGCAGCCGCTGGTACCGGCCAGTTGGCGACGTTGCTGCTTGAGGTTCCAGAACGCCCGGCTGGCGATCTCGACCTGCGCGTACTGCGCCGAGCCTGAGCCGCTGAGCTTGAGGTCGTAGATTTCACTGGCGTCATGGATGATGCCGCTGCCCAGGCTGAAGCCGACGATAAAGTCTTCAAGGTCGGTCGGCGTCACCAGCATCACGGCCTGGCTGATGCCGTTGTAGGCAATCGCCAGGGCCACTTCTTCAGCCAGCGCCGTTTCTGCGCCACTGCTGTGGTCGAGCGTGACGTACTGATAAGTCTGGCTGGCAGCAGGCGCGGGCGTACTGAGAGCGGGCGCCGCGCACAAAGGGCGCTTGGCGTTCATAGGGCTTTACCAACGTGGTCTATGACCCTAAGCGTAGGCGCGACACTAAGTCGCGTCTAATCGCTAGCGTTGATCTGCTGATAGATGGCGTCGATCAAGACGGGCTGAGTGATTTCTGAAACAGCGCAAAACAGGCTTCTGCCAATGCTGAACGCGGCGCCTCCCGGCGCATGATCAACCCCAGTTGGGCCAGGGTTTGGGCGTCTTCAATGGGGTGCAGGCGCAAGGTGTCTGTCAGCGCTTCAAGCCCGCCTTCCAGCGGCATGACCGCGCAGCAGAGCCCTGCGTGGACCGCTTGCAGCAACTGATGCACGGCATCAGTTTGTAACAAAGGGCGGGGCGTGAGGCCACGGCTGTGGAAGTTGTGATCGATGGATTGGCGAAAGTGCATGCCGCCGCTGAGCAGCCCCAGTGGTAACTCAATCAGCGCCTCCCAGCTCAGGGGCTGTTCGCCAAAGTTGAAATGCCGTTGGTCGTAAAGTAAGCCCATTCGGGTGATGCCCAGGGCCAGTGAGTCAAAGCGTTCGTGGTCGAGGCGGTCCAGGTACGACACACCAATGTCGAGCTGGTTGCTGGCCAGTTGCTCAAGGATATGTTCCGAACTCAGGGCCGACAGTTCAAAGCGCAGCTCCGGGTGTTGCTGGTGCAGGCGCTGCAATAAAGGCAGCGGGTCGAAGCTCGACAGCGGCACCACGCCCAGGCGCAACGTACCGATCAAGTTGCCGCGACAGGCCGCAGCCTCGGCCTGCAAGCCGTCGTAGGCCGCCAGCACCGTACGCGCCCAGGCGAGCACGCGTTCACCCGGTGCGGTAAAGCTTTCGAAGCGCTGGCCGCGGTTGACCAGTTGCAGGTCAAGCTCTTGCTCAAGGCTGCGCAGGCGCATCGACAGTGTGGGCTGGGTGATGTGGCAACGGGCAGCGGCCTGACCGAAATGCCGGGTTTCATCCAGGGCAATGAGGAATTTGAGCTGTTTGATGTCCATCGTTGCTCCCGCAATGATGGTCTACGCTTAGGTCTCTGGATATTTCAACCTTTAGGAGCGTGACCGATGAGCCTTTTAAGCTTTGTGAAAGAAGCAGGTGAAAAGCTAGCCCACCTGTTTACACCGGGTAATGCCAATGCCTCGGACGAACTCAAAAAGCACGTAGCGGACGTGGGCTTGGGCAATCCTAATATCAAAGCTGAGGTTGAGGGCGACAAGATAACCCTCACCGGCGAAGCCGCGTCGCAAGAAGAGAAAGAAAAAATCGTCTTGGCCGCTGGCAACATTGAAGGCGTGGCCAGTGTTGACGACCAGATCACCGTGACCGGTCCGGCTGTTGTGGCTTCGCGTTTTGTCGTGGTGCAAAAAGGCGACACCCTGAGCGCGATTTCGCTGCGGGTGTATGGCAACGCCAACCAGTACAACAAAATCTTTGAAGCCAACAAACCGCTGCTCAAAGACGTGAACAAAATCTACCCGGGCCAGACACTGCGTATTCCTGAGTAACGTCACACCCTCTTGTGGGAGCGGGCTTGCTCGCGATGTAGGCGATGCGGTTTGTCAGAATAACCGCGTCGATGCTATCGCGAGCAAGCCCGCTCCCACGAATGGTGGTGACCGTGTGTTCAAAGCCCGTCC
>NZ_JASCPQ010000174.1:0-5238 GCF_029959305.1 Pseudomonas sp. PS01297 | reverse complement strand
ACAAGCTACCTGACGCTCGACGCCTACGCTGAAGTCCCTGCAGCATTGCACAGCCTTCGCGAAGCAGGCGTACGAACAGCGATCCTTTCGAATGGATCTCCCCGGATGCTGGAAAGCGCGGTTCAGTCTGCGGGTTTGGATATTCTACTCGATGAGTGCCTTTCCATTGAGCAGGTACAAATCTACAAGCCGGATCCGGCAGCCTATGAGATTGCGGTAGCAGCACTGAATGTATCGTCCACCAAAGAGATCGCTTTTTTCTCTTCCAACGCGTGGGATGCCGTAGGGGCTCATGCGTTCGGTTTCCAAGCGTTTTGGCTTAATCGATCCAGGCAGCCCGAGGAGTATGGGTTGTACGAGAAGGCAACGACGCTCGAATCATTGAGCGGCGTAGCTTCACTTGTGACTGCGCAGATCCGCTAACTGGCACGAAGACAGGACCCGGAGGAATTTATCGCTGATCGTTGTGCCCGGGTTCGCCCTGGAAGGCGGCGCAATAACTCAGTCGTTCTATACAACGCGCTCGATATCACCGACCACCACAGCAGCCAACCCCTGCCGCAATGAGCTTACTTGCTCCGTGCCGTTCAATAGCTCAAATTGCCGTTGAGCCTCTTCCCATAGAGGCGCCGTTCTTTCGAACAAGTCTCGCCCCGCCTCGGTTAATTCAACCAGGCGACTCCTGGCATCGGATGGCGAAGGACTGATCGAGATCAATCCATCGCGCTCCAGCAGGCCGGTCATTTTTCCCATCGCCGTGCGTTCGATGTCGAGCCGCTCAGCAAGGGTATTGATTGCAGCACTTCCCAACTCATTAAGCGCTGCCAATGCAAGGTACTGAGTAATTCGAAGCCCCGAAGGCTCGAGTTGCGCATCATAGAAACGGGTGATCTGCCGGCTCGCCTTCCTAATGGCGGAACAGTTGCAATGGTCGATCCCTAAGGGTTGTTTCACCGGCAGCATCTCTACTTCCTCTTCACTACTGTTTGATTTTTTGTGCCTTGAATATTCAAGTCACACATACACGTCGCGGTACTTTTCCACGAAGGCCTGCACCGTCAGAGCGGGCGTTCCAGTAACCTTCTCTACTATATCGTTCACACCTGCGAAGACGCCTTCACGGTAGTTCTGAGCAACCTCGACCAAGTGTTGTACGAGAGCTGGTGGAAACTTGTACTCATGCTCCATCTTATGCTCGAACGCCTCGATTGATGTCGGTGCGTACTGGATTTCCGCGCCAAGAACTTCGCTCATGGCGGCGGCGATTTCGGTATGGTTCATTTCGACCGGGCCATGAAGGCTGTAGATTTTTCCTTCGTGCCCCGTTGGGTTGGCCAGAATATGGGCAATCACCCTGCCTTGGTCATCAGTAGCAATAGGCGCGTGACGACCATTTTCAAAAGGGAACTCGATTTTTTTCGTGGCCCAGATTTCTTTGGCAAAGTGAGGATACGCCAGCCAGTCTGCGAAAAAAGTGGGACGAAGGTGCGTTGTCGGTACGCCTGACCAGTCGAAAACGCGCTCCGAGATCCAGTGATCTTGCGCCAGATGACTTTTGGAATCGCGGCGCGCGGAGATCTGCGACATGTTCACAATTGCCGTTACCCCAGCCTCCTTCGCTGCCTGGGCAAAATAGGCTGCACCTTCGACGATTCCCGGTGCCAGTGGATAAAGGAAATAGGCCGAGCGAATTCCTTCCATCGCCGCACGAATAGCATCGATATCGGTGAAATCGCCAATAGCAATTTCAACACCGCGCTGGCGCAGAGCCGCAGCCCTGTCGTCGTCCGAACGCACGTAGGCGCGGACGCTTTTGCCCAATTTGAGCAGCTCATCGATTGCCGCTGCGCCAGTCCGCCCGGTTGCACCACTTACAAGAATATCCGCTGCGCTCATGTTCGTAATCCTCTCAATTGGTTAGAGCATATGCCCCTTAATTCACGATAGGAGCATATGCCCCTATGTGGAATTAAATATAGGAGCGTACGCTCCTATTGTCAATCGATGCTCATGACCGTTCAGCGGATCGACCCGCTTAGGCATCCACACGGTACTTTCGCTGACCGTACGCGGAGCCTTGCATTACAAGGTGTAGACGCATATTGAGTGGCCGCTCGAATAAGTCTGCGAGCAGCAGGCGACAGCGCACGAAGTCATAGAAGTCAGTTAGGCAGTGCAAGCGACGAGTGTCGATATCGACTCCGATTATGTCGATATCGACAATGGTTGCGACAACCCTCCCCCCGTATTCTCAGTCTCATGCGGGTAGCGCCAAAGCCCGCAGGTAGCTGTCGCAAAATCGGGGCGCAGACCCAGCTAGGTTCTCGGACCATTTTGCTTCGGCAGGACAGTAAAAAATCAATGCTACTTTCAGCATTTTGCTGAACTGCAATAAGTAGTAGTTGCAACACCGTGACGAAAACGTCCAGGAGTCAAGAATGAAGATTGTGTCTAGCTCAACAAGCGCACTCGATGTCTCAGTCGGATCCGTGGAATGGGGAGAATCCACCAAAGGCATTCTCCGTGAGAGCGAACAAGTCCAGCTCATCGAAAATTTGAAGTACATCTTTAGCCAAGAGAAGCTCGATGCAGAACGCCACCGACTTGGCCTTCTGAATCCAAAGTACATTTCCATCGATGACCTTTCACCGCCTGACACCAAAATGGTCAGAGAGTCCCTCGCCTATGTTCAGGACTTGTATAAGCCGACTTTGATGCGACACTGCTGGCGCACCTACTACTTCGGATCAATGATCGCGTTGCACGATGGCATCGAATTTGACCGTGAACTCGGTTTCGCCTCGGCCATGCTTCACGACCTCGGCTTAACACCCACAGCTGACCCGCGGCCGTGTGACTGTTGCTTCGCCGTCAACGGTGGCGTGCACGCACGAGACTTCCTGTTAGGCCAGGGCTTCGCGCGCGAGCATGCCGATACGGTGGCGCACGCCATTGCCGTGCACCTTAATTATCACGTTCCGGCTGAGGAACATGGCGCAGAGGCATTCTTGGTTACGCGCGGCGCTATCTGTGATGTCTTCGGCACCGGTGTGTCACGAATGTCTCAACAATCAGTAAAAGATGTGCTTGCCAAGTACTCCCGCGACGAACTCTATAGCGTCTTCAGCGCGACAGCATTTGAACACTTGGTCGGCACGCGATTCGAAGTTTCGTTCAAGGCCGTGACAAGTGGGCTGGTGGAAACAATTCCGCACGCACTTGATTTACCGCCTTTCGTTTAATCTGCTTACAGAATGTCCAGGCTGTGACTTACTTAGTTAGTAGTTCCCAGTCTGGCTTCTGCCCTTCCAAAATATCTTATAAGCCAACTGATGTTGGTGGTGACCTGGATCAGTGTTCCAAATACAAACGCGTTGGAGGCTTACAAAGAAAAGCTCTGTGGATACTTGTCGAGCATGCGATGAAACGGAACCGAACGAGATCGTCAGCAGTCGGCTAAGGGAGAATACTGTAGCGAGTCACCTACCAGACCTTCACGTGCGTGGCTTAGCAGGGACGAGATGTCAGGCGCTCATCTCGCGGGGGGCGTCGATCGCCGGAGACGGCTTACCAATTAAGTAGATAGTTTAAAGCTGCCGACCTCCGAACGAGAGTCAGCAACGGCCGCACCGCCATCATTGGGCGGTCAAGGGGTCTCTTCAACGAGCGACGTGCCGCTACTTGGGGGCTGAAGCCCATATCCAACGGCATGCAAAATGCGGCGGCCAACACTGTCAGTCGCCGCTCTGAAATCAGGCCTCGGCCTGGTCAGGAATGTCGCTCACTACCTCAGTCAGCTCCAGCGTGTCGATATTGTAGAAGAAGCCGTAAACCTCGACGTTCGCCGGCACCCCCGGATTTGCTCGAACAACTCCAACATCGTATTTGAGCGAGGTCTCGAAATCCGAAATGCAGATGCTGTCATGGTCAAACGCCGAGGAAATATCGCTGCCGTGTTCATGTTTGAACGCGTCAATGATGCCTTCATTGGTGAACGACGTCGCACCACAGAATGAGTGGTGCACAACCACGACCCTTTTGATGCCGAAGAGATGGACCATCGTCGCAATTGACTGCACACCTGCGACTGCACGACCACCAGCGACAGACACGGGGAATAATGTCGTCGTATGTCCTACCCGATTTCCAGCTTCATCGAGAACGTTTTCGCCCGGGTAGACCTCGCCAAAATGCTTGGCAACAACGGCCGGTATTTCCGAAGCACGTGGATCGAAGCAGTGGATGACGATGGTATTGAGACTCACCGCCTTGGCGAAGAGCGGGCGGAACTCCGCTTCGTTGTACCAAGGCTGTGCTTTGAACGAGAAATCATTGAAGTTGGGCATTTTGTGTCTCCAGCGCTCTTGAATATTTTGTAACTGGGCCAAGCCAGTCAGCAAAAAGTACACAGATCTGTCTACCTTTTCAAGAAAAAAGTAGACAGATCTGTGTACCCTTGGTAGGGTGCAAGCTGGAGAATTTCTATGACGAATTTTGCTTCTAGTTTCAAAGACCTTCGCTTTGAGGACATTGCATCTCTCAAGCCCCGGGATCGTATATTAAAGACGGCAATCGTCCTCTTTAATGAACGCGGTGTGCACACTGTCGGAATTGATCGAATTATTGCTGAGAGTGGTGTGTCGAAGAGAACCTTCTATAACTACTTCCCTTCCAAGGCGGAACTTATTGCCGCCTACTTGGATTTTTGGCATTGGCTTCGATTTACGAACCTTGACAAATACGCGGCGCGAGTTGGCGGTAATCCAAAAGCCGAACTATTGGCGATTTTTGATTTCCTGGAGTACTGGTTTTCAGAACAAGATTTTAGAGGCTGTGCATTTGCTCGTGGTCTGAATGACTTTAATGATGACACTTCAAAAATTCTGCGTGCCAAAGTCAGTGCACACTTCGACGAATGGGCTAGTTTCATTATGACTCGGTTATCCCAGCTCGTGGAGCCTGAAAAGGCGGACATTATACTCCCGCAGCTTCTAAGCCTTATTACCGGAACAACCGTAGTTGCCCACGCCTCAGGCAATGTAAAAATCGCGCAACTAAACAAGCAAATAGCCGAAATATTATTAACTACCGGAGCGGGTTAATTTCCAGGACTGTACCGTTCCTCGGCGGCCTCTTGATCCCATTGTGTTTTTTGCAGGTTCTTCTAACGAATAGCTTGCAGCGCCACGACAAGTACTGTACGACTCGACATACCCAACCGACTCAAAAAAAGACACC
>NZ_JASCPQ010000173.1:0-5251 GCF_029959305.1 Pseudomonas sp. PS01297 | reverse complement strand
ATCCAGATGACCTGATAACCGCCCGCAAACCGTAGGAGCGAGCTTGCCTCGCGATCTTTTAAAAGATCAAAAGATCGCGAGGCAAGCTCGCTCCTACAGGGTTTTAGTTAAGCAACGCCCTGAACTCGGCCTGCTGCGCCGGGGCGATGCAGATCTTGATCAAATGCTCGATTTGCCGGGCGGTTGCGTGCTTTTGCTGCAGCAACTCAATCGCCCTGACCCACAGGGCTTTGCGGCAATAAGGCTGCAGATACTCCGCCGTGGCCACTTTTTGCCCCTGAATCATCAACTTGGCCGCTGGCCTGAACGCTTTGTTAACAGCGATCAGGCGCGGCTGCGCCTTGACCTTGGCGAGCAACGACGGCTTGGGGAAGTGCACCGGCACCGTGGCTGCCAGCGTCGGCAGGTCGGCGTGGTAGCGTTCACCGTGATGGTCGAAGAACCCTTGGTTCATCGTGTGGTGATAGCGTTTTTTGGAGTAGTAGTGATGGATGCAGTCATTGGCAGTCACCACGTTCGTGCCAGCCATGGCAAAGGACACGGCGATCTGCTCGATGGTGTGCAGCTTGGCGTAATGCCGGTTCCATTCATCGATCAGCGCGATGGCCTTGTCCAGCAGCCCGGCATTGGCGCGAGTCATGCCGCAAATGCCGCTGTTATACAGCTTGAGGCTGTCGGCAGGGGCTTTGCCGTTGGCAATCAGTTCATCTGAAAACGCCACGTAGTCGGCGCGCAACTTGGCTTCGGCCCACTCCCACTCAAATTCATCCATTAAGTACTGCAGATCGCTGATGCGTTCAAACAGCAGGGCCGGGTCTTTGAAAAACACCGTGTCGGTGTCGACGAAGATGGTTTTGTCCGCGAGTTTGGCCCCGGCGGCGATGGCGCAGGCTTTGCGGCGATGGGTGTAGCCGTAGGCGCCTTTCCACTGCGTGAGTAGCTCGGTGCTCAGGGCGATGACTGTGACGGGCCAGCCTTCAAAGGTCTGAGGCTCGTCAGTCATTAACGTGATGGTGAAACTGTCGGGCACGCGTCGTTCGCGCAGGGCCGACAGAATGCTGAGTTTGGCTTCTTGGCGGTAAACGGCATTACCGCCGTACAGCAGGTACAACAGGTGGGAGGAATCCATACATCCATGCTTTTTAGTGTGCGTTAGCCCAAGGTCGGGTTGTCCAGCGGTGCACATTATGCCGTAAACGTGCAGGGCTCGATAACCCGCCAGCCGCTGCCCCGGGGCGGCGGCTGGCAGGACTTGATCAGGCGCCGATCAGCTCAACGCGCTCAGGGATGCGGTTCATCAGCACTTTACCGGCACGGATCGATACACGAGCCTTGGCCTGGCGGCGCAACACTTCGTAATCATTTTCTGCGTCGAGGATCACCAGGTTGGCCGGACGGCCGACGGCAATGCCATAGCCTTCGCCCAGGTTGAGGGTGCGGGCGCTGTTGTCGGTGACCAGGTCCAGGCAGCGCTTGAGGTCTTCAAAGCCCATCATGTGGCAGATGTGCAAACCGGCATCCAGCACGCGCAGGATGTTGCCGTTGCCCAGCGGGTACCACGGGTCTTTGATCGAGTCCTGGCCCAGGCAGACGTTCATGCCGGCGCGGTCCAGCTCGGCCACGCGGGTCACGCCGCGGCGTTTGGGGAAGGTGTCGAAACGGCCCTGCAAGTGGATGCTTTCGGTCGGGCACGAGACAAAGTTGATGCCCGAGGCCTTGAGCAGGCGAAACAGCTTGGAGCAGTAAGCGTTGTCGTAAGACCCCATGGCGGTGGTGTGGCTGGCCGTGACCCGGCTGCCCATGCCGCGCACGCGGGCTTCTTCGGCCAGCACTTCGAGAAAGCGCGAGTGCGGGTCGTCGGTTTCGTCACAGTGCACGTCCACCAGGCAACCGGTGCGCTCGGCCAAATCCATCAAAAACTTGATCGAGCTGACGCCCTGATCGCGGGTGTTTTCAAAGTGCGGGATCCCGCCCACCACGTCGGCGCCCATCTCGACGGCGCGGGTCATCAGTTCGCGGCCATTGGCATACGACTCGATCCCTTCCTGGGGGAAGGCCACGATTTGCAGGTCGATCAGGTGGCGCGCTTCTTCGCGCACTTCGAGCATGGCCTTGAGCGCTGCGAGCGTCGGGTCGGTGACGTCGACGTGGGTGCGCACGTGCTGAATGCCGTTTTCGGCCAGCATGCGAATGGTGGTATGGGCGCGCTGCTTGGTGTCTTCGTGGGTGATGGTTTCTTTGCGCTGGGCCCAACGCTCGATGCCTTCGAACAGCGTGCCGCTGAGGTTCCATTCAGGTTGACCAGCGGTGAGCGCTGCGTCCAGATGGATATGCGGCTCAACCAGCGGTGCGATCAGCAATTGGCCTTGAGCGTCTATATCGCCGGGTTGTGCCGCGACGCTGCCGGTTTGCAGGGTGATGGCGCTGATGCGCTCGCCTTCACAGCTGACCGTGTACAGGCCTGGGGTTTTGCGCAAGGTGGCGTTGATGATGTTCATGGTCGGTCCTGTCGTTGGGCTTCGGTCATGCGCCATACCAGCAGGGCGACCGAAGCATTCATTCTAAAAAGTGGATCATCGAGCGATTGCCCGCTGAGCTGCTCGATGCGTTGAATCCGTTGGTTCAGGGTGTTGCGGTGGATGCTTAAACGTTGCGCGGCCTTGAGGGCGTTGCCGTTTTCCTGGAGCAGGGCGTCCAGGGTGTCGATCAAGCTGTTGGGCTGCTTGCGGCGGCTTTCGATCATCCGCCCGAGGGTTTGCTTGACGAACAGGTCGATCACCGAGCGATCGCCAATGGCCTGCAGCAAGCGCAGTACCCCCAGTTCGTTGAAGTCGCACAGGCCGGTGGCCGGGCGCAGGTTCTCGGCAACGTCCAGCGCCTGACGGGCCTGGTTGAGGGCTTGAGGGTAGTGCTCACAGGCGTCGACCTTGCTTGCCAGACCCATAAACAGCGCCAGGTCACCGATCACCGGTTGCAACTGCTGAGAGAGGCGGGCCAGGTCGGCGCGAACGTTGTCGTGCTCGGCCAGCAGCAAGATAAACAGATCGCCTTGCACCACCACTGGCAGCGCATCTGGCAGGGCACGGCTCCAGGCGTCGAGATGGTCCTGAACGGCCTGACGAATCAGTTGCAGCAAGCGCTCGGCTTCATCCGGGGCGTGGTTGTCAAACAGCGTAGCAACCGCCGACAGGCGCAGCGCTACCAGGCGTCGCGTGCTGTCCAGCGGCAGCTTTAAATGCGCGGCACGTTGGCGGGCGGTGGCAAGGCTCGGGTAATCGCCGCTGAGCAACTGCGCCAGAATGTCATGGCGCGAGCGCTTGGCCTGAGCCATCTGCACAAGCGCCGTGCCGATCAAGTGCGTGACGATGACCATCTTCAGCAGGTACGGCTGCTCAATCAGCGGTAAACCATAGTGCTCGGCCAGTTCCACAACGGCCTGGGGGATGCGCCGGATAAACGCCTCGCCGGTCAGAATCACCAGCCCGGCGATGCCGCTGGCATCGCCTTCGTGCACCAGGCGCAGCAGGTTGGCTTCGTCGCGGGGGTGGTTGATCCCCGTGACAAACACCAACTCGCCGCCCATCACCCACTCGCCAATGCCTTCGTTCTCGGCCACGTACGACCAGCGCACGGTGCGATGCAGGTTGCGGGCACCCGCCCGAACGGCCATTTCTTCAAGGCCGGGCAGCGCCAGAATTTCTTCAACGGTGAGGCTCAAACCGCCTCCTGCGTGCGGTGTTTGCCAATCTCAAGCAGCACCACGTAGCACAGGGCCGAGGCGGCAATGCCCACCAGCGGCGCGATCCAGGGCGATGAGTAGGCCAGCACGGCGCCCACGGCATACGACACCAGACCCCGCAGGTTGTAGCGTGGCAGGCTGACCGAGGCCAGTTGCGGGTACTTGCCGCGATGGCGATACCAGAAGTCGGCCATGATCACGCCGCCGATGGGCGGGATCACCGAGCCGAGCAGCACCAGAAACGGAATCAGCATTTCATACATGCCGCCGATGGCCAGCACCACGCCGATGGCGGCGGCAATCAGGGTCATCGTGCGGCGACGTTCAGTGCGCACCAAGTGGCAGGCGGCGGCCGACACGTTGTAGATGGTCGGGCCCTGAATGGTCCACAAGTTGAGGCACAGCATAATCACTGCGGCAAACGACAAGCCTTGCAGCATCATTACTTCAACGATATCGGCCTGTTGGTAAACGATGGCGCACCAGGCACCGGCGACCACCATCAGGCCGTTGCCGAGCAGAAAACTGACCACGCTGGCGATGACCGCAATGCGCCCGGTGCGCGACAGGCGCGTCCAGTTGGTGGCTTGTGTGGCGCCGCTGGCGAAGGTGCCGAAGACCATGGTGATCGCGGCCGAGAAGGTCATGGTTTCATGCGGGATTACCGCTGCCAGCGCCTTGAAGCCGCCGACGTGCTGGGTGGCGAGGGCCATCGAGACAATCATCAGCACCAGCATCAACGGCACTGAAATACGCGACAGCACATCCAGGCCTTTAAAGCCGATGATGGCGGTGATGCTGAAGCCAAAGCCAAACACGATCATCAGCGGGACGGTAAAGCCCTCGGCCAGGCCGAGCATTTTGACCAGCACAATCGCCACCGTCGCCGCGCCCCAGGCGTACCAGCCCAGCTCGGCGAACCCCAGGATAAAGTCCGAAAGACGGCTACCGGCCTCGCCAAAGCAAAAGCGCCCCATCAACACCGTGTTCAGCCCGCTGCGCGATGCGATCAGCGCCAGCGCAGCGGCATACAGGGCCAGCAAACCATTGCCGATAGCGGCAATCCACAGCATGTCGACAAAATTGAACGCCATGCCCAACTTGCCGCCGGCGAACATCGTGCCGGTGAAAAAGGTAAAACTGAACAACACCATCGAAATCGGTAGCAGGCCCTTGCGAGCAGTGCTGGGTGCTTCGCTCAACGCAAATTCACCGTGTGAACTCATGAGATTTTCTCCGCCTTTAGTGGGTTGGCCGTGGTCCGTGGCCTGGCTGGGCCAAAGCAATTACCGGGCCTATTTTACTAGGTGGCAACATGCTGAATAAAAGCGGGCAGAAGTAATAATGATGGGTGTTCAAAGTGCACATACCGAGTTGTATTTTTATAAGGATGGTGTGCATTTTGCTTTATTTTGAAGCGCGCGTGCACTGTTTTAGGCGGGGAGAAAGGTAACCCCCCCGGTAGGAGCGGGGGTTGCACCCCGGGGTGTTTTTTTTTTTTTAAAAAAACGG
>NZ_JASCPQ010000172.1:0-5280 GCF_029959305.1 Pseudomonas sp. PS01297 | reverse complement strand
GCTCGCGATGATCGTTAACAATCACGCATATTTGCCTGGTAAATGAGGCGCTCTGAAGGCCATCGCGAGCAAGCCCGCTCCCACTTGGATCGTGTCGCTCTTAAGTGACATCACTCGATCTTCGCCCGCTGGCGCTGAACAAAACGGTTCACATAATCGTCTGCAGGGGTGTGCAGAATCTCTTGTGGCGTGCCCACCTGCACCAACTGCCCGTCCTTGAGGATGGCAATGCGGTTGCCAATACGCAGCGCTTCGTCCAGATCATGGGTGATAAAAACGATGGTTTTTTGCAGCGTGCGTTGCAGCTCCAGCAGTTGGTCCTGCATCTCGGCGCGGATCAGCGGGTCGAGGGCACTGAAGGCTTCGTCCATCAAAATGATGTCGGTGTCGGTGGCCAAGGCACGGGCCAACCCCACGCGCTGGCGCATGCCACCCGAGAGCTGGTGAATAAACGCCTGCTCATAGCCTTGCAAACCCACCACCGTGATCCAGTGCCGGGCGCGCTCGTTGCACTGCGCCGTGCTCTCCCCGCGCACTTTGAGGCCGTACGCCACGTTTTCCAACACGTTGCGGTGCGGCAACAGGCCAAAATTCTGGAACACCATGCTGATTTTTTGCCGCCGAAACTGGCGCAAAGTCGGCATGTCGTACTCGAGGATGTTTTCACCCTCCACCAGAATCTGCCCGCTGGTCGGGTCGATCAGGCGGTTGAAGTGACGCACCAGCGTCGACTTGCCCGACCCGGACAAACCCATGATGACGAACACTTCGCCCGCTTGAATCGACAGCGACAAGTCGTTGATGCCCACCACGCTGCCGGTTTTGGCCAGCACATCGGCTTTGCTCTGGCCCTCCTTGATCATGGCCAGGGCTTCTTTTTCGCGCTTACCGAACACCTTGAAGACATTGCGCACTTCGATCTTGTTGATCACAGCCTCACTCATCTTTTGCCCCATGCCGTGGTCGGCCATAGGCTTGGGTTATGCGGTCGATGACCACAGCCAGAATCACAATCGCCAGCCCGGCTTCCAGGCCCTTGCCGACGTTGAGTGTCTGAATCCCCACCAGCACGTTTTCGCCCAAGCCACGGGCGCCAATCATCGACGCGATGACCACCATCGACAGCGCCATCATGGTGGTTTGGTTGATCCCGGCCATGATGCTCGGCATGGCCAGCGGCAATTGCACCCCGAACAGTTGTTGCAAGGGGTTGGCCCCGAAGGCATTGATGGCTTCCATCACTTCGTGGTCAACCTGGCGCAAACCCAGATCGGTCAGACGAATCAATGGCGGCACCGCGTAGATCACCGTGGCGAAAATGGCCGGGACCTTGCCCAGACCAAACAGCATCAATACCGGGATCAGGTACACAAAGCTGGGCATGGTTTGCATGATGTCCAGCAGCGGCATCAGTAACGTGCGCAAGCGGTTGCTGCGCGCCGCCAAAATACCCAGCGGGATGCCCAGCAGCACGGAGATCACCGTGGCCACCATCACCAGCGCCAGGGTTTGCATCAGCTTGTCCCACAGCCCCACCGCGCCGACCAGAAACAACAACCCCACGATCAGCACGCTGCTGAACACTTTGCGCGTGGCGTGCCAGGCAATCACCCCGACGATCAGCAGCATCAGCCACCACGGGGTCAGGCGCAGCAGGTTTTCAAGGTTAACGATGGCCCACAGCAAGGTGTCGGAGATGTGTCGGAACACATCCCCGTAGTTGCTGACCAGCGCATCGACCCAGGTATTGACCCAGCCAGCGATGGAAAACGTCAGATTCTCAGGAAACATGCATGGCTCGTACTCAGTGAATTATTTGGCGTTAAGCGCCGCATCAACTTTTTGCGCCGCCTCGGCGGTCACCCAGCTGTGCCAGATCTGCGGCTGGTCGCGCAAAAACGCTTCGGCAGCCTGGCGCGGTTCGGTGCGTTTTTCACTCATGTCAGCCAGGGTTTTGTTCAGCAAATCGATCGGGAAATCGACCTTTTCATAGAACTCGACCAACTGCGGATACTGGGTTTTGAACGGGGTTGATACACCAATCGCCAGTTTTGCCGGCAATGAGCGCGTGCCCTTCGGGTTAGGGTTATTAGCGTCAGACAGGGTTTTCCAGGCCTCGGCATCGAAGGCCGGTTCGTCCAGCTTGATCAGCTTGTAGCGACCGATCAACGGGGTCGGCGACCAGTAGTAGAACAGCACCGGTTTGCCGCGACGGATCAACGAAGCGACTTCAGCGTCCAGTGCAGCACTGGAGCCTGTGCGGAAGTTAACGAAGTCTTTGTCCAGACCATAGGCCTTGAGTTTCTGGCTGTTGACGATCTCGGAGGTCCAGCCCGTCGGGCTATTGAGGAAGCGTCCACGGCTTGGGTCTTCGGGGTCACGGAACACGTCTTTGTAGCGCTTCAAGTCATCCACCGACTTCAAGTCCGGGGCCAACGGCTTGATGCCTTTTTCCGCGTCGCCCTTGATCACGTACTCAGGCACCCACCAGCCTTCACTGGCGTTCTTGACGATGTCACCCAGCCCCGAGACTTTGCCCTCGGCTTCGGCTTTGATCCACGCGGGGCTGCGCCCGGCCCACTCCTCGCCGATCACCTGAATGTCGTTTTTAGCCAGTGCCGCCTCAAGGCTAACCGTGCTGCCCGGCAAGGTATCGGTCGCCTCGCCATAGCCCTTCTCGGTCAAAATACGCAGCACCTCAGTGATAAAGCTGCCGCTTTCCCAAGTGATGTCGCCAAAGTGAATCGGGGTGTTTTTGCTGTCAGCCAGGACCGGCTGGCTCAACAATCCAAGTGCCAGCAGCGAGCCACCGAGCCATTTTTTAAGGTTGTTCATACGGATTCTCTTGTCATGGATAGGGGCAAAACTATCGGCCGCACTGGCTTAAGCGTAGCCGTTGGCGTCGCAGGGCGTTTAAAGCAACACCTCATAACCTGCCGCGCTCGCTTCACGCTGGTAGCCAATAACGACCTGGTAGTCGGTTTCGCTGGCCGGTAAAACTTCCTGTAAACCCAAGGAGGCACTTACCTGTGGCAACTGCTGCAAGGCAAGGTTCATTGCCTCGCGAATACGCTCAGCGCCCGCGCTTCCAGCACTGAGTGCGGTGATGTAGGGCAAATTGGGGCTGATGGCGGTGCGCGCAACAATGCGCAGCCCGGCGACTTCGGCAGGGGCATAGCGCGCCAGGTAGGCAAACGTGACGCTGTCGATGGAGGCCAGGTCTGCCCAGCCTTCACGCACCCAGCGCAGGCTTTGTTGATGCGCGCCGCTGGTCGCCACCGAGGCAAAAAAACGCCCGTCTTGCTGCAAGGGCGTCAGCCGATGCCGGAACAGGTTCATGCCACTGTTGGAGTGCCGGTCATTGATCACCCCGCGGCTACCTTTAAAATCCGCCAGCTCGACACGCGGGTCGGTTTCGCGGCCGACAATCACGCTGCAATGGCGCCCGGCGCTGCTGTCGGGCCATTCGTAACGCGGGCGACCGACCACTTGCACTTGGCCCTGCAACTGAGTCAGCAGCGGGTAGCCGCAGGTTTGGGTCAGCAACAAATCGGGCGAGCGAAACAGCTCCAGCAACTCAATGCTCCCGGCGTCGCGGCGCGTGGCCTGCAACAGCTCAAGGATACGTGTCAGCCATTGTTCATTGGCTTCACGCACCTGCGCGGGGGCTACGTACATCAATAACTCTGCATAACCGCCTGACATACAGCGCTCCTGGTGACGTTAAACAAACGGGTGTTTGGGGCTATCAATGGCGTGCACCGCGTGCCGACGAATCAACTCGCCATAGCCGTGCACCACATAATGGCCGCTGCGTTGTTGCCATTGCTCACGCCGCGCTTTGTAGACCCTGGGCATGTAGAACCAGGGCAGACGCGGCAGATCGTGGTGCACCAAGTGCAAGTTCAGATTCAGGAACAACCAGGTCCACGGCCAGCCGGCTTCATTAAGTACCGTACGCTGTTCGGGACGGGCTGCGGGGCGGTGCTCGTAAAAAGAGCGGACCATGCCGACAGACAGCACCGGGACGGTGACCAAAAACACGTATTGCCACACCGTCACGGCGCTGTAGCGGGCGATAAAGGCAAACATCAGCAGCGTGAAAAAACCGTGGGTCAGCCACATCAGCCAGGCTTTGCGCTCGCCCTGGCGCAGGCGCTGAAATTCTTCTTTGGCCATCGCGTACAACGCCAAAGGCGGGCCAACCAGCAAGCGGCCCGGCACGGTTTTGTTAAGCCAGAGCACAGCGCGAAACAGCCTGGAACTGCGCTCCCAGCCTGACTGGCTGAGGTAACGGCTTTCGGGATCGACGCCGGGGATGGTCAGGTCATGATCGTGGTGATGCTGCAAGTGGCTGTCGCGGTACAAGGTGTACGGGTACCACAGGGCAAAGGGCGCATAGCCCAGCACCTTGTTCAGCCAATTGAAACGCGTGGGATGGCCATGCAACAGCTCGTGCTGGACTGACATCCACAGCACCACCACCGGGATCAACAGCACAATGGTCCAGCCCGCGCCAAGCACCGGGCTGGCCAGCATCAAGGCAAACCAGGCGCTGGGCACCGCAATCAACAACAACCAGGTGGGCCATTGCGTACGACCGGTAAAGGTGTGAGCCAGGGCCTGAATGTCTTGTTGCTGAGCGCTGTCAAAATAATGCGACATCTGAAGGACTCAAAAAAAGGTTTGAATCCTTGTGTGGCGCGAGGCGCAAATATCTTGCAGATCGTTTGGTTATGAGCTTAGAACCGTGGTGCAACACCTCACACTGGGCTGCCGCCCCGTCTTCGACGCCGCGCTGTCGCGCAGCAAACAGGCCACCGATAATAGACAGCATCCCCCAATCGGTTCCCTCTCCTTCGGGAGAGGGCTAGGGTGAGGGGGCTCTTGTTTTTTTGTACAGATCCATTGCCGCGGCAACGGCCACTTAGGGTTCCGCCCTTACGGCGCGTCACTTTGCAAAAGCGATAAAGTAAACAAAACGCTTTTGCCCCCCCTCGGTGCCTGGCCGTGTCGCGGCTAACCCGGCGTCCTGCCGGGTTAGCCTCTGCGCAAAACCTGCGTTCGGCCAGCGTGGTTTAACGGGGCCTCTTAGATCAAGATCAAAAACCAGATCAACAGCTCGCTCCTACAGAGTCTTTAGAATCAATCACTTATTTTATATTTGGTAGGAGCGAGCTTGTCTCGCGATCTTTTGATCTTGGCGCTTTCGACGTGGTGGCAAACCTCAGGTTGCCCCGCTCAAAAGCCACAGCAGATCAAAAGATCGCGAGACAAGCT
>NZ_JASCPQ010000171.1:0-5356 GCF_029959305.1 Pseudomonas sp. PS01297 | reverse complement strand
GCCGCAGGCTGCGATCTTTTGATCTTTAAAAGATCGCAGCCTGCGGCAGCTCCTACGAGGGTTAATAGGCACACAATAAAAAACCGACCAAAAGGTCGGTTTTTTTAGGCGTTAGAAAAACTTATGCACGTTTTCTGTTCAAAAGTCATACCGAGAAATAAGCATGTAAATCATCAAGTTACGACTATATTTCAAAAGAAATCCAAAACTTGTGCACACGTTATCCACAATTCGCTCAGTTCACCGCTGTTTCGGTTTGCACCGCCACAGGTGGCAAGGAGCCCATGGCCCGCTGAGCGTCTTCATTCCATGTTTGTACCCGCTCATTGAGCTCGGCAATCGCCCGTGGGCCGCTGCCGTTAGCGTACATCGGCTCACCAATGACCACTTCAATGGTGCCAGGGCGCTTGGCCCAACCGGTTTTAGGCCAGAATTTACCCGCGTTGTGGGCAATCGGCAGAACCGGCAACTCGGCGTTCACCGCCAGCGCGGTACCGCCCCGGGAAAACTTGCCAACCTGACCGTAAGGCACACGCGTGCCCTCAGGGAAAATCAGCACCCAGATCTTGTCCTTGAGCAGCTCATCACCTTTTTTAGCGATGTCTTTAAGCGCCGCTTTCGGGTTGTCCCGGTCAATCGCAATCGGGCGCAGCATCGCCATCGCCCAGCCAAAAAACGGCACGTACAGCAGTTCGCGCTTGAGCACCTGGCTCAACGGCTGAAAGTAGGCCGAGAGAAAAAACGTCTCCCAGGTACTTTGGTGGTTGGCCAGAATCACGCACGGGCGCTCAGGGATGTGTTCAGCTCCGGTGACCTTGACGTTGATGCCCAAAAACACCCGCGTCAGCCACAACGCGCAGCGGCACCAATACACGTTGATAAAGCGATAACGCGCTGGAAACGACAAAAAAGGAGCGACAAAAAAACTCAGTGAACACCACAGCAGAGAGCTGGTGCCCAGCAGCAGGTAAAAGAAGAAAGTTCTGATGGCCTGCAGT
This sequence comes from Pseudomonas sp. PS01297, assembly GCF_029959305.1. Lineage (NCBI taxonomy): Bacteria > Pseudomonadati > Pseudomonadota > Gammaproteobacteria > Pseudomonadales > Pseudomonadaceae > Pseudomonas > Pseudomonas sp. PS01297. The sequence goes on along the minus strand of NZ_JASCPQ010000171.1, from coordinate 4,358 downwards.
ATCGACATAGCGACTTTTACCGTTGCGGATAAGGCATGACTGAACAGGCCTGTGCACAGAATGCCGGCGCGTGTTCAAACCTGCCCTATTTGTGGATAAGTTCTGCGGCAACTGCCGCCAGATCGTCAAATATTAGGGTATTAACCGGAAACACTTTGGTCAAAGTTTGTAGGCCTTTTCCGGTTTTTACCAAAACAGGCTGTGAATCGACGGCCTCAGCAGCCTGTAAGTCACCCAAACTGTCACCCACAAACCAGCATTCGGTCAGATCTGCACCGTAATGCTTGGCGATTGTGTGCAACATGCCCGGCTTTGGCTTGCGGCATGCGCAGCCTTCATCGGGCCCGTGAGGGCAATACACCACCAGCCCAAGCTCGCCACCCTGCTCGGCCACCAACGCGCGAAGGCGTGCGTGCATGGCGTCCAGTGTGGCGAGGTCGTAATAGCCGCGGGCAATGCCGGACTGGTTGGTTGCCACGGCAACCGTCCAGCCCGCTTTGCTCAACTGCGCAATCGCCTCAATCGCGCCGGGGAGCGGGATCCACTCCTCGACAGACTTGATGTAAGCGTCGGAGTCATAGTTGATGACACCGTCCCGATCGAGAATCAGCAGTTTCAACACCAGCCCCTCAGCTCAGCAACGAAATATCAGCGACGCCCAGGAACAGGCTGCGCAGACGGGCCAGCAAGGCGTAGCGGTTAGCCCGCACGCTGGCGTCATCGGCGTTGATCATCACCGCTTCAAAGAACGCGTCCACCGGCTCGCGCAGCGAGGCCAGACGGGTCAGCGCTTCGTTGTACTGACGAGCAGCGGCCATCGGTTGTACCGCTTCGTCCGCCTTTTGAATGGCCGAGTACAGCGAGAACTCGCTGGCGTTGTCGAAGAACTTGGCTTCGACATTCGTCGAAATCTTGCCTTCCACTTTGCTCAACAGGTTCGATACACGCTTGTTCACAGCGGCCAGGGCTTCGGCTTCCGGCAACTGGCGGAAGGCCTGAACGGCTTGCACACGCTGATCGAAGTCCAGCGCCGAACGCGGCTGCAACGCACGCACCGACAGGTACGTCGCCACGTCCACGCCTTCGTCTTCGTAACGCGCACGCAGGCGGTCGAAGATGAACTCCAGCACCTGGTCAGCCAGACCGGCCGACTTGACCTTGGCACCGAACGCCGACACGGCGAAGTTCACCGCTTCGGTCAGGTCGAGGTCGAGCTTTTTGTCGATCAGAATCCGCAAGATGCCCAGCGCTGCGCGACGCAGTGCGTACGGGTCTTTGCTACCGGTCGGGAGCATGCCGATGCCGAAAATACCCACCAGGGTATCGAGCTTGTCAGCGATGGCCACCGCTGCACCGGTCAGGGTTTCTGGCAGTTCAGCGCCCGCACCGCGCGGCATGTACTGCTCGTTCAGCGCCAGGGCGACATCTTCTGGCTCGCCATCATTGAGGGCGTAGTAGTAACCGGCGATGCCTTGCATTTCCGGGAACTCGCCGACCATTTCGGTGGCCAGGTCGCACTTGGACAGCAAGCCTGCACGGGCTGCGCGCTGAGCGTCGCCGCCAATGCGCGGGGCGATGAACGCGGCCAGCTTGGACACGCGCTCGGCCTTGTCGTAAACGCTGCCCAGTTGCGCCTGGAACACCACGTTTTGCAGGCGCTGATTGAAGCTCTCCAGTGGCTGTTTTTTGTCTTGCTTGAAGAAGAACTCGGCATCGGTCAGACGTGGGCGAACCACCTTCTCGTTACCCGAGATGATCTGCTTCGCATCTTTGCTCTCGACGTTGGCCACGGTGATGAAGCGCGGCAGCAGCTTGCCATCGACGTCCAGCAGGCAGAAATACTTCTGGTTGTCCTGCATGGTGGTGATCAGGGCTTCTTGCGGCACGTCCAGGAAGCGCTCTTCGAACGAGCACACCAGCGGTACCGGCCATTCCACCAGCGCAGTTACTTCATCGAGCAGGCTTGGCGGCACGATCGCGGTGCCTTCCTGCATCGTGGCCAGTTCAGCCACACGCTTGGAGATCAGCTCGCGACGCTCATTGAAGTCTGCCAGCACGTAGGCCTTGCGCAGGTCTTCGAGGTAGTTGGCTGGTGAGGTGATGCGCACGTTTTCCGGGTGGTGGAAACGGTGGCCACGGGAATCACGGCCCGCCTTTTGCGCGAGGATGGTGCAGTCGATGACTTCATCGCCCAGCAGCATCACCAACCATTGGGTTGGACGCACGAATTCTTCTTTGCGTGCACCCCAGCGCATGCGCTTGGGGATCGGCAAATCGTTCAGCGAGTCTTCAACGATGGTCGGCAACAGGCTGGCGGTCGGCTTGCCGATGATCACCTGGCTGAAACGCAGTTTTGGACCGCTCTGATCGATTTCGCTCAGCTCAACGCCGCATTTTTTGGCAAAACCCAAGGCTGCCTGGGTCGGGTTGCCTTCAGCGTCGAACGCGGCCTGGCGAGGCGGGCCGTCGATGTTGATGCTGCGATCAGGCTGTTGCGTGTCGAGTTGGGTCAGCAGCACGGCCAGACGGCGCGGCGCGGCATAGACTTTTTTCGCCTTGAAGTTCAGGCCGGCGCTTTGCAGGCCTTTTTCGATACCGGCCAAAAACGCGTCGGCCAAGGTACTGAGGGCTTTTGGCGGCAGTTCTTCAGTGCCCAGTTCAACCAGAAAATCTTGAGCACTCATTGTGCAGCCTCCAACTTAGCCAACACTTCATCACGCAAATCGGGCGGAGCCATCGGGAAGCCCAGCTTGGCGCGCGCTTCGAGATACGCCTGAGCCACCGAACGCGCCAGGGTACGCACCCGCAGAATGTACTGCTGACGTGCGGTCACCGAAATGGCCCGGCGCGCGTCCAGCAGGTTGAAGGTGTGGGATGCCTTGAGCACCATTTCGTAGCTTGGCAGCGGCAGCGGCTGGTCGAGTTCGATCAGGCGCTTGGCTTCGCTTTCATAGAAGTCGAACAGCTCAAACAGCTTATCGACGTTGGCGTGTTCGAAGTTGTAAGTCGACTGCTCGACTTCGTTCTGATGGAACACGTCGCCGTAGGTCACTTTGCCGAACGGGCCGTCAGTCCAGACTAGGTCGTAGACAGAATCGACGCCTTGCAGGTACATCGCCAGGCGCTCAAGGCCGTAGGTGATTTCGCCGGTCACCGGGTAGCACTCAATGCCGCCTACTTGCTGGAAGTAAGTGAATTGGGTGACTTCCATACCGTTGAGCCAGATCTCCCAGCCCAGACCCCAGGCGCCCAGGGTCGGCGATTCCCAGTTGTCTTCGACAAAACGGATATCGTGAACCAGCGGGTCCAGGCCGATGTGCTTCAGCGAGCCCAAGTACATCTCCTGGAAGTTAGGCGGGTTTGGCTTCAATACCACCTGGAACTGGTAGTAGTGCTGCAGACGGTTAGGGTTTTCGCCGTAGCGGCCGTCAGTCGGGCGACGACTGGGCTGCACATAAGCGGCGTTCCAGGTTTCTGGGCCCAGAGAGCGCAAAAACGTGGCGGTATGGAAAGTGCCGGCGCCCACTTCCATATCGTAGGGCTGAAGCACCACACAACCTTGCTCGGCCCAGTATTGCTGGAGGGCGAGGATCAAGTCTTGGAAGGTACGCACTGCTGGCGTAGGCTGGCTCACAAATTCACCTGTTTCTTGGGCTGCGATTTAAAGAGCGGGAGTATACCCGATTCGGTCGCGCCTCCACCTCTTGGAGCCTCTATGCCACGTTGTTTCTGGTGCCCTGACGACCCGTTATATGCGGCCTATCACGATCAAGAGTGGGGCGTGCCGTTGCGCGATGCGCATGCGCTCTTCGAGTTGTTATTGCTCGAAGGGTTCCAGGCGGGTTTATCGTGGATCACGGTTTTGCGCAAACGCGAGCATTATCGCAAGGTCATGTTTGGCTTTGATGTGCAGCGCCTGGCGGTCATGACAGACGCCGAGATAGAGGCCTTGCTGCTCGATCCGGGCATCGTGCGCAACCGCTTGAAAGTCACCGGCGCGCGGCGTAACGCCCAGGCCTGGCTGGCGCTCAAAGACCCGGTTGAGTTTTTGTGGTCGTTCGTTGGCGGCAAGCCCAAGATCAACCACTTCACCGAACGGCATGAATTCCCGGCCGTTACGCCTGAGGCCGAAGCCATGAGCAAAGGTTTGAAAAAAGCCGGTTTTACCTTCGTCGGCCCGACCATTTGCTACGCCTTCATGCAGGCCAGCGGCATGGTCATGGACCACGCCACCACCTGCGACCGCTACGCTGAGCTGTCCAACGCCGGTTAGAATGCCTTTTTTATACACCGGCCCTGTGGGAGCGGGCTTGCTCGCGATGGCCTCTTAGCGGTGATCCAGATGCACCTCGTTGCCT
>NZ_JASCPQ010000170.1:0-5471 GCF_029959305.1 Pseudomonas sp. PS01297 | reverse complement strand
AAGCCCGTGATGAGGTTCAGCGCGAGAAAGAGGCCAAGAAGCAGGAGCTTTTGGCCCAAAAGCGGGAGCGTCAGGCCCTGCAGAAAGGCAAGCCGGGCCTTGGCAAAGGCAAAGGCCAAGGGCTTTAGGCCAGTTCCAGCGGGATCTGATCTTCACGCTTGAAGTCAAAACGCAGTCCACCAACCTTTCTACCCTTCTTCACTGGGCGCCATTGGATCATCCAGCCGTCCTTTGCCATCAGCTCCTTCACCGCTGGCTCGATGATCTTGCGACGGATCGCCGCGAAGTCGGCCTGCTGTTTCTCAGTGGCGTCCATCGACTGGGCGAAGTCCTCGATGCTGATCTCCAGCCAGCCGGTGCCCTCGAAGCGAGTTAGTAGCTCCAGTAACCGCCACGAGTAGACCGAACGCAGGGCGCTGGCCTGTTGGAGTTGGTAGCTCGTGAAGTTTTTGCGCAACCCTGTTAGGTGCGGCATTAACGCGGGCCACCAATGCAGCTCTACCCAGCCCTCGCCTGCTTGGTACTTCACTTGGCCCACCCAGCGCATTTGCACGCGAGTCGGCGGAAGTGGCTTACCGCTGCGTTTGCTGGATGCCTCGTAGAAGGTGATGGATCGGTTGTAGAGCTGTTTTGCGGCGTCCTGAAGCTGCTCGTAGGCCGTGGTCAAATCCACGCCGAACGCTTCGACGTACTCGGCGGCGGTAATACGGGTGATAGGCACGTCTCCCGGCCGGATGGCCTTGTAGCTGTCGAGCTTCGACACCGCACAACCGATGATGCGTTTCTCGGCTAGGGTCAAGCCGTGGCCCGCCCGAGTCAGGGCATTAGTCATAGAAATCCACCGCTCACCTGGAAGACGCTCCGCGCTTGGGTCGAAGCGCTCCGCACGAGCCATAGCCATCTTTGCCGACACAACTGCATTCTTAGCCAAATCTGCCAATCTCCGGGTTATTCTGCCAAGTAATTAACTTGGCAGAATATATTAATTCTGCCAAGTTTTTTCCGTGGCAGATCTGTGGATAGCGACCGGAAAAAGGCAGAGTTAACCCGGAAAAAGGCAGAGTTAACCCGGAAAAAGGCAGAGTTAAATGCCTGAGAGCCACGTCCTAGAGCCTTCGCAGCACCCTATAAACAAGAAAGAACAAGAAAGAACGCAAAAGCAGCCAGCAAAACGCCCCCGGAACCTCTCCCTGAAAAGTACAAAAGGACAAAATGGCAAAAGGACTACGGGGCCCCGTTGGGGCCGCATTTATGCCCCTGAAGGGGCGGGGGAGGTGTCAGGGAAATCCTCGTTTGTCAGTTCCCTATCGCCGCCTGAGAGGGCGCTGGAAGCGAGTAATCAGTGGATCGAGGCGGATTCCCCCTTGGTGCCAACCTATGGCACCAGCGGTGCCTGAAAGGCCGTCAGAGCGGTTTAGCACCAGAAGGGGGGTGCGAGTCACTTGTCAGCCAGCAGAGCATCCCCGGCGCGCTTCCAATCGCCTCGGCGCGGATCGTCGGCGGGAATCTTCGCCAGTCCTAGGAGCGCGCCCAGCAATTCGCCACGGTCGAGGGTCGGTTTTCCGGTCTTGGTGTCCACCAGCCCGGCGAGAATGAGCAGGCCCCCGGATTGGTAGAGGTCGTGGTTGCGGCGCTTACGTTCGGTCAGCTTTTCAGCGTTTGCGGTTTTGGCCACTGACGCCTTAGCCCGTTGCGCCTTCTCTGCCGCTTTTTCTGCTTTCACCAGGGCAACCAGCTTGCGAAGGTCATCGTTAGTTGCGCCTTTTTTGTCATTCAGCAGCAGCAAGAGCCGCTGATGGTCATTTGGCGATTTCAGCCCCCGGATGTAGGCGACCCGATCCGCTAGCCATTTGTCCTGCATTTGCTTCTCCATTTTGGTGTCCAGAATCCGAGTTTATGGCAGATGTGGCGGAGATTGCACGGCCTGCGGTATCCTTTGATTTATCAAAGGCGCGCTTAGACGTTTCTCTACGAGAAACACGCGGCCCTCCCGGCGGGTAAGGCAAACCGACTGCATCGGCCCTAAAAACGAAAAGGCAAAAACATGGCGATTGGACGATTGAGCGTGAAGGTTGGCAAGGCGGGGAAAGCTTCCCCGCATGCCGCCTATATCGCTCGCCTCGGCCAATACGAAAAACGGCTTGAGCAGGGGGAAAAGTTGGAGGCGTCCGAATTCGGCAATATGCCGAAGTGGGCCGCGACCAACCCGTTGCACCTTTGGGAAGCCGCCGACGCCTACGAGCGCAAGAACGGAACCACCTACCGCGAGTTTGAAATCGCTTTGCCCCGTGAGATGAATCCGGCGCAACGGCTTGAGCTGGTCCGCGATTTTGTGGGGCAGGAAATTGGCGACCGTCACGCCTTCCAGTTTGCGATCCACACACCGACCGCCGCAGACGGTGGCGAGCAGCCACACGCCCACGTCATGTTTTGCGAGCGAGAGCTTGATGGGATCGAGCGCGACCCGGAGCAGTTTTTCAAACGGTACAACAGCAAGAACCCCGAGCGCGGCGGCGCCAAAAAGGCCAATACGGGGAAAGCCCCGGCGACCCGGCGCACCGAGTTGAAAGAGTTGCGCGGTCGTTGGGAAAGCATGTGCAACGAACACCTGGTGCGCGGCGGCATCGATGCGCGCATCGACATGCGCAGCCATGCCGAGCGCGGCACAGGGCTCGCCCCCGAGGTTAAGCAGTTGCCGAGCCAATGGCGCGACGAGCAGCAGCGGGCCGAGGTGATCGACTTTCGGACGGCGCGGATCGAGCAGCAGCAGACTGCCGCCAACCTCGCTCGAGAAATCCCCGACGCAGGCGCGGAGATTGTCAGTCTGTCGGCTGAACGCGAGCAGCGGGCCAAACCAGCGCGTCAGGTTGCAGCCATGCCCGCGGCTGATTTGGTCAAGGCGTGGGATGGTCGCAAGGCCGAATTGTATAGGGGCTACCGCCAGCGGGCAGAGCGTCTAGAGTCCCGCGTCGATCAGCAGGTACAGGCCATCAGCACCAAGCGACGGAACGCCGAAGCCAACCATGCGAAGAAGCGTCCAGTGGAGCCAACTGGGCTGTTGGCCGCGTTCAAGCGCAGCAGCTACGAGAAGCTCATGTCTGAATGGCGCGCTACCGCCAAACGCATCAAGGCGTGGAAAGTGGAGCGGGAGAACGACCTGCGTAAGCGGCTTGAGCGTGTGCGGTGCTACCTGACACCGGGCGGCGGTTTTTCTATGCGAGACGCCGAAAGGACACTCCAGAAGGAGCGTCCAGAGTGGGCGGCGCGACTACCGCAAGCCCGTGATGAGGTTCAGCGCGAGAAAGAGGCCAAGAAGCAGGAGCTTTTGGCCCAAAAGCGGGAGCGTCAGGCCCTGCAGAAAGGCAAGCCGGGCCTTGGCAAAGGCAAAGGCCAAGGGCTTTAAACTGGGCTTTACAGCGAGAGTGCCATCTGGTCGTCTTTCTTGATTGTGAAAGTGAAGCCGATGACCTTGCGGCCCTGCCTGCGAGGCTCGGCCGTTACAGACAGGTCAGTGCCTGCGTTCAGTTCTTTCAGGGCTGGGTCTAGAACCCGTACTCGCATGTTTTTCACGTCCTGATATTTGTCGCCCAGGTCGAACATCTGGCGTAGCTGATCGAGGCTGCATTCCCGCTGACCCAGCTTATGGAACTGGCTCATCAGTTCGTAAAGCCGAATGGCGTAGAAGCTGGACAAGCTGCCGATCTGCTTAAGCTGGTAGGTGGTGAACTCCTTGTTCAGCATGGTCAGATGGGGCAATACGGTCGGAGAGAAACCCAGCTCGACGCAGCCCTGCCCCTCCTTGTATTTCACATGGAAAACCCAGCGCATCCGCTCAACTATTTTTCCCTTCGCATAGCGGCGTATATCGCGTTCAAACAACCGGTTTGCGGCATCGTTCAGAGCTTCGTAAGCGTTGTTTACATCGAGGCCAAAGACCTCGGCAAACGAGTCGGCCCGGATGGTGAAATATCCATCTTTGGGAAGCGGCTTACGTGGATCGATCATCGATGCCGCAGCCAAGATTAGGCGCTTCTCATTGAGCGTCAGCGTGTGTGATGACTCAATCAGTCTGTTCGACTGAGTGACCTGATTATCAACTAGCTCCATCGTCCCTTTCCTCTACCCGGAATCTGTACCTGATACTCTCTCATTAGGTACAGGTACAAGCAAGCGTACCTGTACCCATCATGTGGATAATACCCGGAATCTGTACCCCATTAACCCGGAATCTGTACCTCTTTAACCCGGAATCTGTACCTCTTTAACCCGGAATCTGTACCTGAACTTCGCTAAAAACGCTTATAAATCAATAAGTTAAAACGGCGAAAACAAGGAAAAACAAGAAAAACAAGATTTAAAAGGCGCGGAGGGGCAAAAAAACAGGTTTGTTTCGAAGGGTAAAGCGACCCGGAATCCCTCCCCCTTTAACCCGGAATCTGTCCCTGAACTTCGCCGAAGGGCAAAGCACACGCAAAAACGCAAAACGCACTACGTGGCCCCGCTGGGGCCGCAGTTATGCCCCTGAAGGGGCGGGGGAGGTGCCTGGGGGATCAACGCCAATCCCTGAACGGTTCAGCGTCTGTGAGGCCGCAGGAAGCGAGTAATCAGGGTATCGAGGCGGATTCACCCCTTGGGGCCAACCAATGACGACAGCAGCGCCTGAGAGGGCTACAGAGCGGTTTGGCACCAAAGGGGCAGGGTCAGCCCCCTTTCCCGCGTTTCTTTCCAGCGCGATAGCCCAGCAAGGCCGCCACCGTTGCCACCGTCACCCCAGCAAGCACAGCCAGTGGCGTGTAATTCACACGACGAACGCCTCGCCCCGGTTTGGTGGGCTCTGAACCATCAATCACAAACTCGTCGGCTTGGCTCATCGTTGAGGTTCCTTCACTCGTTCGGCAATCAGGGCATCCCCGGCGCGCTTCCAGTCGGATCGGCGGGCATCGTCGGCGGGCACCTTCGCCAGTCCCAGGAGCGCGCCCAGCAATTCGCCACGGTCTAGGGTCGGTTTGCCCGTTTTGGTGTCCACCAACCCGGCGAGAATGAGCAGGCCAGCGGATTGGTACAGTTGGTGATCGCGGTTCTTACGCTCGGCCAGCTTTTCAGCGTTCACAATTTTGGCCACCGACGCCTTAGCCCGTTGTGCCTTCTCTGCCGCTTTTTCTGCGCGAATTAGGGCGACCAGCTTGCGGCGGTCATCGTCAGTTGCGTCCTTTTTGTCATTCAGCAGCAACAAGAGCCGCTGATGGTCATTTGGCGATTTCAGCCCACGGATGTAGGCGACACGATCCTCTAGCCATTCCCGCATTTGCTTCTCCATTTTGGTGTCCAGAATCCCGAGTCTAGAGCAGATGTGGCGGAGATTGCACGGCCTGCGGTATCCTTTGATTTATCAAAGGCGCGCTTAGACGTTTCTCTACGAGAAACACGCGGCCCTCCCGGCGGGTAAGGCAAACCGACTGCATCGGCCCTAA
>NZ_JASCPQ010000016.1:0-67996 GCF_029959305.1 Pseudomonas sp. PS01297 | reverse complement strand
GGCTTGCTCGCGATAGGGTCAATGCGGTGTGCTAGAGACACCGCGTTGTCTGAATCGCGAGCAAGCCCGCTCCCACAGGATGTACGCCAACAGCCAGCAACAGGACTTAGTCTTCCTTGCCCTTGTTGCGCACCGCGCGTTGCAGCTCGCGATCAGAGTCGCGCTCACGCTCGGTATGGCGCTTGTCGTATTCCTTCTTGCCTTTACCCAGGGCAATTTCGCACTTGATCAAGTGCTTGCTCCAGTAAAGCGAGAGGCAGACGCACGCGTAACCCTTTTGCTGCACAGCGGCGGCCAGCTTTTCAAGCTCGCGCTTGTTAAGCAGCAGTTTGCGGCTGCGCACCGGGTCGGCGATAACGTGCGTGCTGGCGGTCGTCAGCGGCGAGATGTGGCTGCCGAGCAACCAGGCTTCGCCGTCTTTGAGGAGCACGTAGCTGTCGACCAGCTGTGCCTTGCCTGCACGCAGACTTTTTACTTCCCAGCCGGCCAGGACCAGACCAGCCTCGAACCGATGTTCGATGAAGTAATCGTGTCGCGCTTTTTTGTTCTGCGCGATGGTCCCTGTGGGGTGCTTCTTCTGTTTAGCCATAGGGGCGGCATTATAGGCAGTTGCGAGCAAGTCGGCTACGGTCAACCTGTGTGCTTGAGCACGTAGTTTGATTCCCGGACAATACGCCCTCATTTTTGAGTGCTTGGGCGTAATTTTCTTACCTCGCGTATCATGCTGCCCTTGTTCGTCCTGATTGTTTTCTTGATGCGCTTATGCGGCGCCACTTGGCACCCTGAGGGTGTTTGCCGCCCAGCTGTGGAATTAACGCTGACATGACTACCCATATCCAACGTTCCGCCTTGCTGCCGTATCCGGCGCAGGCTTTGTATGACCTGGTTAACGACGTGGCGCGTTATCCGGAGTTTTTGCCGTGGTGTTCATCGGCCGAGATTATCGAAAGCACCGAGTCGCTGATGCGCGCCAGTCTGGGCGTGGCCAAAGGCGGCTTGAGCCAGCACTTTGTAACGCGCAACACGTTGTCGCCGGGGCAGTCGATTGAGATGAACCTGGAAGAAGGCCCGTTCACCAAGCTGCACGGTCTCTGGGTGTTCAAGCCGTTGGGCGAGAAAGCCTGCAAAATCAGCCTGGACATGACCTTTGATTACGCCGGTGCAATCGTTAAGGCGACCTTGGGGCCCCTGTTTAATCAGGCGGCCAATACCTTGGTCGATGCGTTTTGCCAGCGCGCCAAGCAGCTGTATGGCTGAGTCTGTGATAGCGATTGAAGTGGTTTATGCGGCGGTTGAGCGTCAGCAATTGCTGGCGCTGACGGTGCCTGAGGGCACAACGTTGCGCGCGGCGGTACTGGCGTCAGGGATTTGCCGGGCGTTTCCTGAGCTGGACCTGGAGCATTGCCCTGTGGGGATCTTTGGCAAGCAGGTCATGGACCCGCAGGTGCGCGTGGTGCAGGCCGGTGAGCGAATCGAAATTTACCGGCCGCTGTTGGCTGACCCCAAAGAGATCCGCCGTCAGCGTGCTGCTAAAGCCGCCGAGGCCAAGCGATTGAGCGGGCTGTAAGTCGATTTTTTAGCAGGCAACAAAAAGCCCGGCATGCCGGGCTTTTTTGCAACGCGCGATTATTGGTCGCGGGTGTCCAGCGGTGTCGGCGTCGGGACGGGCACTGTTTTAACGCCGTCGACGTCTTTCTGGATTTGATCAAGCAACGAGCCCGGTTTGGCAGGCACTTCGCTCTTCTCGGCAGGTTCTGGTGCCGGATCCGTCGGTGAGATCACCTCGGTCGACCCTTCTTTGCCCAGAATCGCTTCGTCGCGGCTCACGCCCGGCTTGAAATCGCCTGACAGGCTGACGAGCTGATCGTTCTGGTTGAAGAACACACTGATGCGTTCTTGTTGGCGTTCACCGCCGCCGGGCTGCAGGCTATACAAATAATCCCAGCGATCAGGGTGGAATGTATCGGTCAGCAGGGCGTTACCCATAATAAACTTCACTTGCCGACGGGTCATTCCCGGGCGCAACTGGTTTATCATGTCCTGCGTGACGACATTGCCCTGTTGGATGTCGATTTTGTAAACCCCGGGGAATGAACAACCGGCGAGTGCGAGCAGTCCCACAAAGGTGAAACTGGTTAGCAAGAGCTTGGTGTTTTGCATCGGTGGGCGACTTCCACTATCTTGGCTGGGACAACGTAAACGCCATCATACCCGTATTAAGAGAAGCTGCGAAGCCGCTTCCGCGAGAAAGCTAACCATGGTTGAAAATAGCGAACTACGTAAGGCCGGACTTAAGGTGACTCTGCCGCGAGTCAAAATTCTACAAATGCTTGACTCTGCTGATCAGCGTCACATGAGCGCCGAGGATGTTTACAAGGCACTTATGAACGCGGGCGAGGACGTCGGTCTGGCCACGGTTTACCGTGTGTTGACCCAGTTTGAGTCAGCAGGGCTGGTGATCCGCCACAATTTTGATGGTGGTCATGCGGTCTTTGAACTGGCTGATGCCGACGGTGGCCACCACGACCATATGGTCAACGTGGACAGCGGTGAAGTGATTGAGTTTTTCGACGAAGAGATCGAAAAGCTGCAACACGCCATTGCCACTAAACATGGCTTTGAGTTGGTGGATCACAACCTGGTGCTGTACGTGCGCAAGTCAGGTAAATAAGCATGTCGCGCGAATTTCGGTTCGCGAAACGATCGAAGGCGACCTCTGAGTCGCCTTCGTGCTGCCTGAAATGTAATTTTTTATGACCGTTCGTCGCTAAGCGGCCAAATTCTTCGCAGTGACGACCATTTTCTTGGCGTGAGCCAACGATTCTTTGGTCAGGTCGATACCGCCGAGCATGCGCGCCACTTCTTCTACGCGCTCTTTTTTGCTCAGTTTCGAGACGGCGGTACGGGTTGTCTCGCTTTCGCGCACTTTGTGCACAAATAGATGTTGATGGCACTGCGCTGCCACTTGCGGCAGGTGAGTAACCGTCAGCACTTGGCCGCGCTCGCCAAGGCGGCGCAGTAGCTGGCCCACGATCTCGGCGGTGGGGCCACCAATGCCCACGTCCACTTCGTCGAATACCAAGGTGGGGACGCGTGAGGTCTGCGCGGTGATGACCTGAATGGCTAGGCTGATACGCGACAGTTCGCCGCCCGACGCCACTTTGGCCAGCGCCTTGAGGGGTTGGCCGGGGTTTGCACTGACCAGCAGCTCTACGTGTTCAAGGCCGTGAGGCATGGGGTCGCTGCTGCTCATTGGGCGCAGTTCGATCACAAAACGACCGCCCGGCATGCCCAAACGCTGGATTTCTTCTTCTACCGCGCTGCCCAGGCGGGTGGCGGCATGGCTGCGCAGATCGCTCAACTCGCGGGCGCACTCTTGATAGTGGCGTGCGTAAGACGCCAGTTCATGGGTCAAGCGTTCAATGTTTTCATCGTTGGCGTTCAGGGTTTCGAGCTCATCGAGCAGGCGCTGTTGCAGTGCGGCGACTTCGGTTGGCTGCACGCGGTGTTTGCGCGCCAGCGAGTAAATGGTGTCGAGCCGTTCTTCGAGGTACTGCAGGCGACCCGCGTCGGCATCAAAGTGATCAATGAAGCGATTGAGTTCGCCCACGGCTTCTTCGACCTGAATTTGTGCGCTGGCCAGCAGGTCGGTGGCTTCGTTCAATGAGCCGGTATTGTTATGGATGCTCGCCAGACGGTTCAGGCTGACGGTCAGAGCATTGAGCACGTTGCCGGAGTCGTTTTCGCTGCACTGTTCAACCACCTGGCGGCAAATAGTCAGCAAGGTTTCGGCGTTGGTCAGGTTTTTGTGTTCCTGCTCCAGTTCTTCCAGCTCGTGTTCACCGAGCGACAAGGTTTCGAGTTCTTCGATCTGGTAGCTCAGTAGCTGATGGCGTGCGCGCTGTTCATCACCCGAATTGGACAGGTGTTCCAGCTCCTGGCGGGTTTGGCGCCAGCGTTGTGCGGCCAGTTGCACCTGACGAGCGAGGTCGGTGGCGCCTGCGTATTCGTCGAGCAGGCGGCGGTGGGTGTCGGGCTTGAGCAGCGATTGGTGTTCATGCTGGCTGTGAATGTCGATCAGCAGCTCGCCCAAAGCCTTGAGGTCGCCTTGGGGGCATGGCGTGCCATTGATGTAGCCGCGCGATCGGCCTTCGGCAGTGATGACGCGGCGCAAGATGCACGGGCCATCGCACTCAAGGTCGCGTTCGGCCAGCCAGGCCCGCGCTTCAGGAATGTCCTGCAGATCGAAGGTGGCCAGAATGTCGGCTTTTTCAGCGCCGGGGCGAACCACCCCGTTGTCTGCGCGGTCACCTAAGGTCAGGCCCAGTGCATCGAGCATGATCGATTTGCCTGCGCCGGTCTCACCAGTGATTACACTCATACCGCGATCCAGCTCTAGATCGAGATGTTCAACGATGGCGTAGTTATGAACGGACAGGTGCACCAGCATGGGAGCGGCTCCAAAACGTAATGTCTGGTTATTTATACAGTGTTTTGTTTCGTGCTGACAATGGCTGTGCTTAGTTCTATTTGCTTGGCATCAAGGCTTTTTTAGGCTGTTTTGAATGGAGGTGTGGGGTGCACCAGGGCATTAAAAGGCGATTGTTAGTGCTTTTTGACTCTTGAACCTGAAAATTGCGGCCCCATATACCGAGACAGAAGCGCGAGTCGAGCTCGCGGACGAAGTTTGAAAGGAGAAATCTATGGCAGACGAACAGACTATGGATACGCAGAACCAAGACGCTAATCAGGCTGCTGATGTTGCAGGCGTAGATCTGGTGGCACGTGTACAGGAGCTCGAAGAGCAACTGGCGGCAGCTAACGATCAAGCTTTGCGTGTGGCTGCTGATGTGCAGAACGTTCGCCGTCGTGCCGAACAGGACGTTGAAAAAGCACATAAATTTGCATTGGAAAAGTTTGCTGGCGACCTGTTGCCGGTGATCGACAGTCTGGAACGCGGCCTTGAGCTGTCCAGTCCGGATGACGAAAGCATTCGCCCGATGCGTGAAGGTATCGAGCTGACGCTGAAAATGTTCCAGGACACCCTGAAGCGTTATCACCTGGAAGCGATCGATCCGCACGGCGAACCCTTCAATGCCGAGCACCATCAGGCAATGGCCATGCAGGAAAGCGCTGACCTGGAGCCAAACAGTGTGCTCAAGGTGTTTCAAAAAGGGTATCAGCTCAATGGTCGCTTACTGCGCCCGGCTATGGTCGTAGTCAGCAAGGCGCCAGCGCCGGTTTCGCCATCGATTGACGAGCAGGCTTGAAATCGGTCGCAAGGCCCCCATTTAGATGTCATGCGTTTAGAAATGCCGTAGTTGGTCATTACTGCTACGGCAAAAAAATTCAAATTTAGGGAGAGTGAAGATGGGCAAAATTATTGGTATCGACCTCGGGACCACCAACTCGTGCGTGTCGGTTCTGGAAAACGGTAAAGCAAAAGTTATCGAAAACGCTGAAGGCGCGCGTACTACGCCGTCGATCATTGCGTACGCCAACGATGGCGAAATTCTGGTTGGCCAGTCGGCCAAGCGTCAGGCAGTGACCAATCCGCATAACACCCTGTACGCGGTGAAGCGTCTGATCGGTCGTCGTTTTGACGAAGAAGTTGTACAGAAAGACATTCAGATGGTCCCTTACAAAATCGTCAAGGCTGACAATGGCGATGCGTGGGTTGAAGTGAACGGCCAGAAAATGGCTCCGCCACAAATCTCGGCTGAAATTCTGAAGAAAATGAAGAAAACCGCCGAAGACTACCTCGGCGAAGCAGTGACTGAAGCGGTTATCACCGTGCCTGCTTACTTCAACGACAGCCAGCGCCAGGCTACTAAAGACGCCGGCCGTATCGCGGGTCTGGACGTAAAACGTATCATCAACGAACCAACCGCAGCTGCTCTGGCTTACGGTATGGACAAAGCGAAAGGCGACCACACTGTCATCGTTTATGACTTGGGTGGCGGTACTTTCGACGTGTCGGTGATCGAAATTGCTGAAGTTGATGGCGAGCACCAGTTTGAAGTGTTGGCGACCAACGGTGACACGTTCCTGGGTGGTGAAGACTTTGACATTCGTCTGATCGACTACCTGGTTGACGAGTTCAAGAAAGAAACCGGCATGAACCTTAAAGGCGACCCGCTGGCGATGCAGCGTCTGAAAGAAGCTGCAGAAAAAGCAAAAATCGAGCTGTCTTCGAGCCAGTCGACTGACGTGAACCTGCCATACATCACTGCAGACGCGACCGGTCCTAAGCACTTGAACGTGAAAATTTCGCGCGCCAAGCTGGAATCGCTGGTTGAAGACCTGGTTCAACGCACCATCGAACCTTGCCGTATTGCGCTGAAAGACGCAGGTATCGACGTTGGCGCGATCAACGACGTGATCCTGGTCGGTGGTCAGACCCGTATGCCACTGGTTCAGAAGCTGGTGACTGAGTTCTTCGGTAAAGAAGCACGTAAAGACGTGAACCCGGACGAAGCGGTTGCCATGGGTGCTGCTATCCAGGGCGCGGTATTGGCCGGTGACGTTAAAGACGTTCTGCTGCTGGACGTAAGCCCGCTGACTCTGGGTATCGAAACCATGGGCGGCGTGATGACTGCTCTGATCGAGAAAAACACCACGATTCCTACCAAGAAATCGCAAGTGTTCTCGACGGCTGACGACAACCAGGGCGCTGTGACCATTCACGTGCTGCAAGGTGAGCGTAAGCAAGCGGCTCAGAACAAGTCGTTGGGCAAGTTCGACCTGGCCGACATTCCACCAGCTCCACGTGGCGTGCCTCAGATCGAAGTAACCTTCGACATCGACGCTAACGGTATCTTGAACGTCAGCGCGAAAGACAAGGCGACTGGCAAGTCCCAGTCCATCGTGATCAAGGCGAACTCGGGTCTGTCCGAGGACGAAATTGCTCAGATGGTCCGTGACGCCGAAGTCAACGCTGAAGAAGACCGTAAGTTCGAAGAGCTGGCAGCTGCACGTAACCAGGGCGACGCACTGGTTCACTCGACTCGTAAAATGATCGTCGATGCTGGCGATAAAGTGACCGAGGAAGAGAAAACTGCAATCGAAGCTGCAGTAGTCGCATTGGAAGCCGCTGTTAAAGGCGACGACAAAGCCGCTATCGAAGCCAAGGTTGAAGAGCTGTCCAAGGTGTCTGCTCCAGTTGCACAGAAAATGTACGCTGAGCAAGCGAACCCGGCAGACGCAGCGGCCAAGCCAGCTGATTCGGCTGAAAAAGCGGACGACGTTGTCGACGCTGAGTTCGAAGAAGTTAAAGACAACAAGTAATAAGCTTGTTGGTCGGCCGGTTAACCGTGCATAAGCGGTGACTGGTAGGATGTCGCCGCGCGGGAGCTTGCTCCCGCGTTGGCGTGTCTGGAGCAAGGGAATTTTTACAGCATGCGACAAGCTCGGATGCTGGCGGTTGAGGCAGGGACTTCTTTGTGTTTCTGCCCGAGGTGACCGCTCCTGTCGGCCAATGCATTGGCTGTTAATCAGAAACCAATATCGTTGAAAAGACGTGAGTTGAGCCTTGTACGTTCAGGCTCAGCGGGTTTGGTGAGGCTCGGGAGGGTTCTTCCAAACGTCCTTGAGAGTGCAAAGAATTATGGCAAAGCGCGACTATTACGAAGTATTGGGTGTCGAACGGACCACCACTGTGGTCGAGCTGAAAAAAGCTTATCGTCGTCTCGCAATGAAACACCACCCGGACCGTAACCCGGGTGACAAGGCCTCTGAAGAGCTGTTTAAAGAGGCTAACGAAGCGTATGAAGTGCTGTCCGATACCAGCAAGCGTGCTGCTTATGACCAATACGGTCATGCGGGTGTTGACCCGCAAATGGGCGGCGGCGGTGCAGGTTTTGGCGGTCAGAACTTCTCCGATATTTTTGGCGATGTGTTCAGTGATTTCTTTGGCGGTGGCCGTGGCGGCTCCCGGGGCGGCGCGCAGCGTGGTAGCGATTTGCGCTATACGCTGGAGCTGAACCTGGAAGAAGCGGTGCGCGGGACTACGGTCAATATTCGTGTACCGACGCTGGTCAACTGCAAGCCATGTGACGGTTCGGGCGCGAAGAAGGGTTCATCGCCTGTGACCTGTACCACTTGTGGCGGTATTGGTCAGGTGCGCATGCAGCAGGGTTTCTTCTCTGTGCAGCAGACCTGCCCGCGTTGCCATGGTCAGGGCAAGATCATTTCCGACCCGTGCGAAAGCTGCAACGGCGACGGTCGCGTAGAAGAATACAAAACCCTGTCCGTGAAAGTGCCTGCGGGTGTTGATACGGGCGACCGTATCCGTCTGTCGGGTGAGGGCGAGGCGGGTGTGCAGGGTGGCCCGGCGGGTGACCTGTACGTGGTGATCGAGGTGCGTGAGCACGCGATTTTCCAACGCGATGGCAAACATCTGTTCTGCGAAGTGCCTATCAGCTTTGCTGATGCGGCGCTGGGTGCAGAGTTGGAAGTGCCGACGCTGGATGGTCGGGTCAAGCTCAAAGTGCCTGAGGGTACACAAACCGGTAAGCAGTTCCGTCTGCGTGGCAAGGGTGTGTCCCCAGTGCGTGGCGGTGGCGTTGGCGACTTGATGTGCCGCGTCGTGGTCGAGACTCCGGTGAAGTTGAGCCGTCGTCAGCGCGAGCTGATGGAAGAGTTCCGCTCGACACTGGAAGGTGATAGCTGCCATTCGCCAAATGCGACCGGTTGGTTCGAAGGCGTGAAGCGCTTCTTCGGCGACTTATAAGGAGCGGGGCATGCGACGTATAGCTGTGATGGGCGCTGCCGGGCGCATGGGTAAAACCCTGATTGACGCGGTTCAACAGCGCTCGCCGGTGTGCGGGCTGACGGCGGCGGTTGTCCGTCCGGGCAGTTCGCTGGTGGGTGCTGATGCGGGTGAGCTGGTGTCGCTCGGGCGGATTGGCGTGCCGCTGTCTGCAAGCCTTGAAGACGTGGCAGATGAGTTCGATGTGTTAATCGATTTCACCCTGCCTGAGGTGATGCTCGGCAATCTGGCGTTCTGCCGTCAGGCGGGCAAAGCCATGGTCATTGGTACCACGGGCTTGAATGCTGCGCAAAAGCAGTTGTTGGTTGACGCTGCCAAAGACATCCCGGTGGTCTTTGCTTCGAATTTCAGTGTTGGCGTTAACCTGTCGTTCAAGCTGCTGGATATCGCAGCGCGGGTGATGGGTGATGATGCAGACATAGAAATCATCGAGGCGCACCACCGTCACAAAGTCGACGCGCCGTCGGGCACGGCCATGCGCATGGGTGAGGTGATTGCCGATGCGTTGGGGCGTGACCTGCAAAAGGTTGCCGTTTATGGTCGTGAGGGCCATACCGGTGCGCGTGAGCACGAGACGATCGGTTTTGCGACCGTTCGTGGCGGTGATGTGGTGGGTGACCATACAGTGCTGTTTGCGGCCGAGGGTGAGCGTTTGGAAATTACCCACAAGGCATCCAGCCGTATGACCTTCGCCAAGGGCGCTGTTCGCGCTGCCCAGTGGCTCGACGGGCGCGAGCCCGGCCTGTACGACATGCAGGATGTGCTCGACCTGCGTTGAGTCATCTTTGTAAAATCGGGCTGTTGCAAGCGCAACAGTCCGATTTTCAACCGCTAAGCGATGATCTGTCGCATTCCTCTGCCTTTTGGGCTCTTTTAGCGGTAGACCAAAAAAGCCTTTTTCTGTAAGCTACAGCTTTAGTGTGTCCACTAAAAGCGCGCAGATAATTCGATGAAGAAGCGGGGTGACGTGTCCATACGTCACTCCGCTTTTTTACAACCTGCGATCGCCCTTTCAGGCTTTATTTACGGGAGGTCTTCTTGACTAAGCAAGCCATACTCGCCCTCGCTGATGGCAGCATTTTTCGCGGCGAAGCCATTGGGGCCGACGGTCAGACCGTTGGTGAGGTGGTGTTTAACACCGCAATGACTGGCTACCAGGAGATCCTGACGGATCCTTCCTACGCTCAGCAAATCGTGACCCTGACTTACCCGCATGTTGGCAATACCGGCACTACACCGGAAGATGCCGAGTCTGATCGTGTTTGGTCCGCAGGTTTGGTAATCCGTGATCTGCCGCTGGTTGCCAGCAACTGGCGTAACACAATGTCGCTGTCTGACTACCTGAAAGCCAACAATGTTGTGGCAATCGCCGGTATCGACACGCGCCGTCTGACCCGTATTTTGCGTGAGAAAGGCGCGCAAAACGGCTGCATCATGGCCGGTGACAACATTTCTGACGAAGCTGCGATTGCAGCGGCGCGCGGTTTCCCTGGCCTGAAAGGCATGGATCTGGCGAAAGTTGTCAGCACCGACAAAACCTACGAATGGCGTTCGAGCGTCTGGAACCTGGCAACTGACAGCCACCCGACTATCGAAGCCAGCGATCTGCCTTACCACGTAGTGGCTTATGACTACGGCGTAAAGTGGAACATCCTGCGCATGTTGGTTGAGCGTGGCTGCCGCGTCACCGTTGTACCGGCGCAAACGCCTGCCAGCGATGTGTTGGCGCTCAACCCGGATGGCGTGTTCCTGTCCAATGGCCCGGGTGACCCTGAGCCTTGCGACTACGCAATCACGGCTATTCAAGAAGTGCTGAAGACAGAGATTCCGGTATTCGGTATCTGCCTGGGCCACCAGCTGCTGGCACTGGCCTCCGGCGCCAAGACCGTGAAAATGGGTCATGGCCACCACGGCGCGAACCACCCGGTTCAAGACCTGGACACCGGTGTTGTGATGATCACCAGCCAAAACCACGGTTTTGCGGTTGATGAGGCGACCCTGCCTGCCAACGTGCGTGCCATCCACAAGTCGCTGTTCGACGGTACCCTGCAAGGTATCGAGCGTACCGACAAGAGCGCTTTCAGCTTCCAGGGTCACCCTGAAGCAAGCCCTGGCCCGAACGACGTTGCGCCGCTGTTCGATCGCTTCATCAATGAGATGGCCAAGCGCCGCTGATCAGTCCTTTGTAATGAGTAGCCCAAGGCGGCCCCGAAATCGGCGGCCCCTTGGGCGGCTCAGGAACCTGATTGACGGCTTGCCGACTGACCTGCGGATTTGAGTGACAAACCCATGCCAAAACGTACAGACATTAAAAGCATCCTGATTCTCGGCGCTGGCCCGATTGTTATCGGCCAGGCGTGCGAATTCGACTACTCCGGCGCCCAGGCCTGTAAGGCTCTGCGTGAGGAGGGCTACCGCGTCATCCTGGTGAACTCTAACCCGGCCACCATCATGACCGACCCGGACATGGCCGATGCGACCTATATCGAGCCGATCAAGTGGCAAACAGTTGCCAAGATCATCGAAAAAGAGCGTCCAGACGCTCTGCTGCCAACCATGGGCGGCCAAACTGCCCTGAACTGCGCACTGGATCTGGAGCGCGAAGGCGTTCTGGAGAAGTTCGGCGTAGAAATGATCGGTGCCAACGCTGACACCATCGACAAGGCTGAAGACCGTTCGCGTTTCGACAAGGCCATGAAGTCCATCGGTCTGGATTGCCCGCGCTCCGGTATCGCTCACAGCATGGAAGAGGCCAACGCGGTTCTCGAAAAGCTGGGCTTCCCGTGCATCATTCGTCCGTCCTTCACCATGGGCGGTACCGGTGGCGGTATCGCTTACAACCGTGAAGAGTTCGAAGAGATCTGCTCTCGTGGTCTGGACCTGTCGCCAACCAAAGAGCTGCTGATCGACGAATCGCTGATCGGCTGGAAAGAGTACGAAATGGAGGTTGTCCGCGATAAGAAGGACAACTGCATCATCGTTTGCTCGATCGAAAACTTTGACCCGATGGGCGTGCACACCGGTGACTCGATCACCGTGGCGCCAGCACAAACCCTGACCGACAAAGAATACCAAATCATGCGTAACGCCTCGCTGGCGGTACTGCGTGAGATCGGCGTTGAAACCGGCGGTTCCAACGTTCAGTTCGGTATTTGCCCGAACACTGGCCGTATGGTCGTGATCGAGATGAACCCGCGTGTATCCCGCTCGTCGGCGCTGGCTTCCAAAGCCACTGGCTTCCCGATTGCGCGTATCGCTGCCAAGCTGGCGATTGGCTACACCCTGGACGAACTGCAAAACGAAATCACCGGCGGCGCGACCCCGGCGTCCTTCGAGCCGTCCATCGACTACGTTGTGACCAAGCTGCCACGCTTTGCTTTCGAGAAGTTTGCTAAAGCCGATGCGCGCCTGACCACGCAAATGAAGTCCGTGGGTGAAGTAATGGCCATCGGCCGTACTTTCCAGGAATCGTTGCAGAAAGCCCTTCGCGGTCTGGAAGTGGGCGTTAGCGGTCTTGATCCAAAGCTGGACCTGAGCAACCCGGAAAGCATGGCTGTGCTCAAGCGCGAGCTGACGGTGCCAGGCGCCGAGCGTATCTGGTACGTGGCTGACGCGTTCCGTGCGGGCATGACGGTCGAAGACATTTTCGGCATGAACATGATCGACCCTTGGTTCCTGGTGCAGATCGAAGATCTGATCAAGGACGAAGAAAAGATCAAGACCATGGGCCTGTCTGCGATCGATCGCGACACCATGTACCGCCTCAAGCGCAAAGGCTTCTCTGACGCACGTCTGGCTGTATTGCTGGGTGTGACCGAGAAGAACCTGCGTCGCCACCGTCACAAGCTGGAAGTGTTCCCGGTTTACAAGCGCGTTGACACCTGCGCGGCCGAGTTCGCCACTGACACCGCGTACATGTACTCGACCTATGAGGAAGAGTGCGAAGCCAACCCGTCGGACCGTGACAAGATCATGATCCTGGGTGGCGGTCCTAACCGCATTGGTCAGGGTATCGAGTTCGACTACTGCTGCGTTCACGCGGCGCTGGCGTTGCGTGCCGATGGTTACGAAACCATCATGGTTAACTGCAACCCGGAAACAGTTTCGACCGACTACGACACCTCGGATCGTCTGTACTTCGAATCCGTGACCCTCGAAGACGTGCTGGAAATCGTGCGTGTCGAGAAGCCTAAGGGCGTGATCGTTCAGTACGGCGGCCAAACTCCGCTGAAACTGGCACGTGCGCTGGAAGAAGCCGGCGTGCCGATCATCGGTACCAGCCCTGACGCCATCGACCGTGCAGAAGACCGTGAGCGCTTCCAGCAAATGGTTGAGCGCCTGAACCTGCGTCAGCCGCCAAACGCCACTGTGCGCAGCGAAGACGAAGCGATTCGTGCTGCCGGCAAGATCGGTTACCCGCTGGTTGTTCGTCCGTCCTACGTGTTGGGCGGCCGTGCGATGGAAATCGTTTACGAAGAAGAAGAACTCAAGCGTTACCTGCGCGATGCGGTGAAAGTGTCCAACGACAGCCCGGTGCTGCTGGACCACTTCCTCAACTGCGCAATCGAAATGGACGTTGATGCGGTCTGCGACGGCACTGACGTTGTGATCGGCGCGATCATGCAGCACATCGAACAGGCTGGCGTTCACTCCGGTGACTCTGCTTGCTCGCTGCCGCCGTACTCGCTGCCGCTGCACATCCAGGACGAGATGCGTGAGCAGGTCAAGAAAATGGCGCTGGAGCTGGGCGTAGTTGGCCTGATGAACGTGCAATTGGCCCTGCAAGGCGAAGACATCTACGTGATCGAAGTGAACCCGCGTGCATCGCGTACCGTTCCTTTCGTGTCCAAGTGCATCGGTGTCTCCCTGGCAATGATCGCTGCCCGCGTGATGGCCGGTAAGACCCTGAAAGAAATCGGCTTCACTAAAGAAATAATTCCAAACTTCTACAGTGTGAAAGAGGCGGTCTTCCCGTTCGCCAAGTTCCCTGGCGTTGACCCGATTCTCGGCCCGGAGATGAAGTCCACCGGTGAAGTGATGGGCGTGGGCGACACCTTTGGTGAGGCTTTTGCCAAGGCGCAAATGGGCGCTAGCGAAGTGCTGCCGACCGGCGGTACTGCGTTTATCAGCGTACGTGACGATGACAAGCCGCTGGTGGCCGCCGTTGCACGTGATCTGATCGACCTCGGTTTTGAAGTTGTATCGACTGCTGGCACTGCCAAGTTCATCGAAGCCGCTGGTTTGAAAGTGCGCCGTGTGAACAAGGTGACTGAAGGCCGCCCTCACGTTGTCGACATGATCAAAAACGATGAAGTGACGTTGATCATCAACACCACTGAAGGTCGTCAGTCGATTGCTGACTCTTATTCCATCCGCCGCAACGCTCTGCAGCACAAGATTTACTGCACCACGACTATTGCTGCTGGCGCGGCGATCTGCGAAGCGCTTAAATTCGGTCCTGAAAAAACCGTACGTCGCTTGCAGGATCTACACGCAGGATTGAAGGCATGATCAAATACCCAATGACGGTCCAGGGCGCGAAAGCCCTGGAAGAAGAGCACACTCATCTGACCAAGGTTATTCGGCCCAAGCTGAGCCAGGATATCGGCACGGCGCGTGAGCTGGGCGACCTCAAGGAAAACGCTGAATACCATGCTGCCCGTGAGCAGCAGGGTATGGTTGAGGCGCGTATTCGTGATATCGAAGGCCGCATGCAAAACGCGGTCATCATTGATGTCACGACTATCCCTCACACCGGCAAAGTGATTTTCGGTACCACGGTTGAAATCGCGAACGTTGAAACTGACGAATCCGTGACGTATCAGATCGTGGGTGAGGATGAGGCTGACATTAAGCTCGGAAAAATCTCTGTGGGTTCGCCCATTGCTCGCGCCTTGATTGCCAAGGAAGAGGGTGACGTGGTCGCGGTGAAAACACCGAGTGGCGTCATTGAGTACGAGATTGTCGAAGTGCGTCATATCTAAGTAACAGCGCCCGCTTCGTGCGGGCGTTCTGCTTTAGCGGTCAGCCCGGATGTTGCGGGCTGGCAGCTGGCAGGTGCAGTACAACGAATTTGTACGATGCTGGTCACAACCGACTGGCATCGCTGATGTACAAGGCGCTCGTCAGTACGCGTTATAGCGTTTTGAGGGTGGCTGTCGGCGGGAAGTGTTGCGTTGGGCGGATCTGATTGCCTGATGCATTGCGCGGGCAGTTTTGCTATTGGTAAGCAAGAGTGTCAGGGCGCGCCAGGCGCACCCTTGACTCCTGTCGGCATCACTTGAAGCGATGGATGTTCGACAGGTTCTTGTTAACATTGACGTTCTTGCGGTACAGAAGCGCCATTTTGCCGATAATCTGTACCAGTTCCGCTTTGCCGGCCTTGCAGAGTTCTGCAATGGCTTCCAGGCGAGACTCGCGGTCCAGGATGTTGACTTTGATTTTAATCAACTCGTGATCGCCCAATGCGCGTTCGAGTTCGGCTAAAACACCTTCAGTCAAACCATTATCAGCCACAGTCAATACTGGTTTCAGATGGTGGCCAATGGATTTGTACTGTTTCTTCTGCTCTTGAGTGAGCGGCATAATCTGACCCCTGTGTCTGATCTTGTAAAAGCGGCGGCCAGTTTACCCGAGCGAGTCCGGGACCGCCCAGTTAATCACGACCCGTTTATATTTTTGAGGTGGCCCGTGGCCCGTTCCAAGACTAGCCTTAACTGGCTGAAAGAGCATTTCAACGACCCATACGTCAAAATGGCGCAAAAGGATGGGTACCGCTCACGTGCAAGTTACAAGCTGCTGGAGATCCAGGAGCGTGACCGTTTGATCCGTCCGGGCATGACCGTAATTGACCTGGGCGCAGCCCCGGGTGGCTGGTCGCAGGTGACCAGTCGTCTGATTGGTGGCCAAGGGCGTTTGATCGCTTCCGACATTCTGGACATGGACAGCATCCCGGACGTGACCTTCATTAAAGGTGACTTTACTGAGGACGCCGTTCTGGCCCAGATTCTCGAGGCCGTCGGAAATACACAGGTAGACCTTGTGATTTCAGATATGGCCCCCAATATGAGTGGATTGGCCGCCGTAGATATGCCGCGTGCAATGTTCCTTTGCGAATTGGCGCTGGATCTTGCCGGGCGTGTACTGCGTCCAGGTGGTGATTTCTTGATCAAGGTCTTCCAGGGTGAGGGCTTCGACCAATACCACAAAGACATCCGCAAACTTTTTGATAAAGTGCAGATGCGCAAGCCGACGTCGTCACGAGACCGGTCTCGCGAGCAGTATTTATTGGGGCGCGGCTTCCGCGGCATCGAAGGTTCGGCCAGCGATGAGCGTCTCTAACTGAAGTGATAGCTTTTTTTGTATCGCTTTACAGAACTGACATAACGAATATTGTGTAGGCAAGTTTCACAAAGGGTTACAGACGGAGCCTGCAAGGGTTGTAGGCAATGTAGTAAGTTATGCCGGTGAATATCATGCGAAGCACGCTTCAATAGCGGGGCTTGCTTCAGAGGGTAGCTAATTGAACGATATGGCAAAGAATCTGATCCTGTGGTTGATCATCGCAGCTGTCCTGGTGACGGTGATGAACAACTTCTCCAGTCCAAACGAGCCACAAACCCTCAACTATTCCGACTTCATCCAGCAAGTTAAGGATGGCAAAGTCGAGCGCGTTGCCGTGGATGGCTACGTGATCACCGGCAAACGCAGTGATGGCGATACCTTCAAAACCATTCGTCCTGCTATTCAGGACAACGGTTTGATCGGCGATCTGGTTGATAACCATGTGACCGTAGAAGGCAAACTGCCTGAGCAGCAAAGCATCTGGACTCAATTGCTGGTAGCGAGCTTCCCGATTCTGGTGATCATCGCGGTCTTCATGTTCTTCATGCGTCAAATGCAGGGCGGTGCCGGCGGTAAAGGCGGCCCGATGAGCTTTGGCAAGAGCAAGGCGCGTCTGTTATCAGAAGACCAGGTCAAAACGACCCTGGCTGACGTAGCAGGCTGCGACGAAGCGAAAGAAGAAGTGGGCGAGCTGGTTGAGTTCCTCCGTGATCCGGGCAAGTTCCAGCGCCTGGGCGGCAAAATTCCTCGTGGCGTGCTGATGGTTGGCCCGCCAGGTACCGGTAAAACCTTGCTCGCCAAGGCGATTGCTGGCGAAGCGAAAGTACCGTTCTTCACGATTTCCGGTTCTGACTTCGTTGAAATGTTCGTGGGTGTCGGTGCAAGCCGCGTTCGCGACATGTTTGAACAAGCTAAAAAGCACGCACCTTGCATCATCTTCATCGACGAAATCGACGCTGTCGGTCGTCACCGTGGCGCCGGTATGGGCGGCGGTCATGATGAGCGTGAGCAGACCCTCAACCAGTTGCTGGTTGAGATGGACGGCTTTGAAATGAATGACGGCATCATTGTGATTGCCGCAACCAACCGCCCTGACGTACTTGACCCTGCGCTGCTGCGTCCAGGCCGTTTTGACCGTCAGGTGGTGGTGGGCTTGCCGGACATCCGTGGTCGCGAGCAGATCCTCAAAGTGCACATGCGTAAAGTGCCGGTGGGTGATGACGTTCAGCCGGGTGTGATTGCACGGGGTACGCCAGGGTTCTCGGGTGCAGACCTCGCGAACCTGGTGAACGAGGCTTCCTTGTTCGCTGCGCGTACCGGTAAACGTATTGTTGAAATGAAAGAGTTTGAGCTGGCCAAAGACAAAATCATGATGGGCGCCGAGCGCAAATCGATGGTGATGTCGGATAAAGAGAAGCGCAACACGGCGTATCACGAGGCGGGTCACGCTATCGTCGGTCGTGTGGTGCCAGAGCATGACCCGGTATACAAAGTGTCGATCATTCCACGTGGTCGTGCGTTGGGCGTGACGATGTTCCTGCCGGAAGAGGATCGCTACAGCCTCTCCAAGCGTGCTTTGATCAGCCAGATCTGCTCGCTTTACGGTGGTCGTATTGCTGAAGAAATGACCTTGGGCTTTGACGGTGTTACCACCGGCGCCTCCAACGACATCATGCGTGCGAGCCAGATTGCGCGGAACATGGTGACCAAGTGGGGCTTGTCCGAGAAGCTGGGTCCGTTGATGTACGCCGAGGATGACGAGTCATACCTGGGGCGTGGCGGTGGTGGTCAGGGTGCGAGCGTTTCGGGCGAGACCGCCAAGCTGATTGACTCTGAAGTGCGCAGCATCATTGATGAGTGCTATGGCACGGCCAAGCAGATCCTCACGGACAACCGTGACAAGCTTGAAGCCATGGCTGATGCACTGATGAAGTACGAGACGATTGATGCTGATCAGATCGACGACATCATGGCGGGACGTACTCCACGCGAGCCGCGTGATTGGGATGACAGCGGTAAGGGCACTCCGACTCCGCCGCCGACGCTGGACAAGACCGATCGTCCAGAAGCGCCTATCGGCGGTCCTGCAGCTGATCACTAAGGCTTGAAATGACTTCTGTTCAGTCCCTGTCCCGGTTGCCTTGCGGCAACCGGGTTCTTGATTTAGCCCATACGCATGTTATGGGTATTCTCAACGTTACCCCTGATTCCTTTTCTGACGGTGGTCGCTTTGCGCCGGCGGATTCGGCTGTGCGCCATGCAGAGTCGATGGTGCTGGCGGGCGCAACCCTGATTGATGTGGGAGGGGAGTCGACGCGTCCGGGTGCCCGTGTAGTCCTGGCACAGGAAGAGCTTGATCGGGTAGCCCCTGTGGTTGAGCGCATCAGTCGTGAACTAGATGTGATTATCTCGGTCGATACCTCCACGCCAATCGTCATGACGGAAGTTGCGCGCCTCGGTGCGGGGCTTATCAATGATGTTCGCTCGTTACGTCGTGAAGGTGCCTTGCAGGCTGCTGCAGCTACAGGTTTGCCGGTGTGCTTGATGCACATGTTGGGTGAGCCGGGCGATATGCAGGATAATCCGCATTACACGGATCTGGTGGGTGAGGTCTCGGCGTTTCTGCTGGAGCGTACCCGGCAATGCGTTGCGGCCGGTATTGCGCCAGAGCGTATTGTGCTGGACCCAGGGTTTGGCTTTGCAAAAACACTGCAACATAACCTCAGCTTGTTCAAGCATATGGAGGCCCTGCATGCGTTGGGGCGGCCTTTGCTGGTGGGTGTGTCGCGTAAAAGTATGATTGGTCAGGCGTTGAATCGGCCTGTCACTGAGCGCTTGTCCGGCAGCCTTGCGCTGGCGGCACTTGCCGTGACCAAGGGCGCGCGTATTTTGCGTGTCCATGATGTGGCCGAAACGGTTGATGTGGTACGGATGATCGCAGCGGTAGAGTCCGCCGACTAAGAATGATGGAGCACTTATGACGAAGAAGTATTTTGGCACCGACGGTATTCGCGGTCGCGTCGGCGTTTATCCGATTACCCCGGATTTCATGCTCAAGTTGGGTTGGGCAGCGGGTATGGCGTTTCGTAGCATGGGTGCTTGTCGGATTCTGGTGGGCAAGGACACGCGTATTTCTGGTTACATGTTTGAATCGGCGCTGGAAGCGGGCCTGTCGGCTGCGGGTGCAGATGTCATGCTTCTGGGGCCAATGCCGACACCGGCCATTGCGTACCTCACGCGAACTTTTCATGCCGAAGCCGGCATCGTGATCAGTGCCTCGCACAATCCTCATGACGACAACGGCATCAAGTTTTTCTCGGGTGAGGGTACCAAGCTCCCCGATGAAGTTGAGCTGATGATCGAAGAGTTGCTCGACGCACAGATGACCGTTGTGGACTCGGACAAGCTTGGCAAAGTGTCGCGTATCAATGATGCGTCCGGTCGCTATATCGAATTCTGCAAAAGCAGTGTGCCGACCAGTACCAACTTTAGCGGCCTGAAAGTGGTTCTCGACTGCGCCCACGGCGCGACCTACAAGGTTGCCCCTAGCGTGTTCAAAGAGCTGGGCGCCAACGTTACGGTGTTGTCGGCCCAGCCCAATGGTTTGAACATCAACGACAACTGCGGCTCGACGCATATGGAGTCGTTGCAGGCGGCTGTACTGGCTGAAAAAGCAGACCTGGGTATCGCCTTCGACGGTGACGGTGACCGCGTGCTGATGGTGGATCACACGGGCGCCATTGTTGATGGTGACGAGTTGCTGTTCATCATTGCGCGAGACCTGCATGAGCGCGGCAAGCTGCAGGGTGGTGTGGTGGGCACGCTGATGAGCAACCTGGGGCTTGAGCTGGCCTTGGCTGACCTGGGTATTCCATTTGTGCGTGCCGGTGTCGGTGACCGTTATGTGATTGCTGCACTGCAAGAGCGTGACTGGCAGATCGGTGGTGAAAACTCCGGGCATATCGTTTGCTTCCAGCACACCACAACCGGCGATGCGATTATTGCGGCGCTGCAAGTGTTGTTGGCGCTGCGTCGTCGTGGTGAAAGCCTCGCTCAAGCGCGTCAAGCGCTGCGCAAATGCCCGCAAGTGCTGTTGAACGTGCGTTTTAGCGGGGGCGTCAATCCAGTTGAGCACCCGGCTGTAAAAGAAGCGTGTGCACGTGTTACCGATGAAATGAAGGGTCGTGGCCGCGTGTTGCTGCGCAAGTCTGGCACTGAGCCTTTGGTGCGTGTCATGGTCGAAGGTGACGACGAAAACATGGTTCGCGGCTACGCAGAAGAGCTGACAAAGCTAGTAAGTGAAGTTTGTGCCTGATTTCGGCTTGCAAGCGTTGATTTGGTTGGGTAACATCTGCGCCCACTTTGACCGACGAGGTAAAGCATGCGTCGCACTATGGTAGCTGGTAACTGGAAGATGCACGGTACCCGCGCCAGCGTCGCTGAGCTGATCGATGGTCTGCGTAATCTGGACTTGCCGAGTGATGTTGAAATCGCGGTATTCCCGTCTGACTTGTTTATTGATCGTGTAATCAATGGCTTGGAAGATACGCCAATCTCGGTTGGCGCTCAGGATGCTGCGATAGACTCCAAGCAAGGTGCGCTGACTGGGGAGATATCTCCAAGCCAGTTGGTGGATGCGGGTTGTGAGCTGGTGTTGATAGGGCACTCTGAGCGACGCCTGATTTTAGGTGAGTCGGACGAGACGCTGAATCGCAAGTTTGCAGCCGCTCAAGCTTCTGGCTTAACGCCGGTGTTGTGCATAGGGGAGACCCTGGAGCAGCGCGAAGCGGGGCAAACGCTTGAGGTTGTAGAGCGTCAACTGAACGCTGTCATTGATGAGTTCGGTATTGATGTCTTTGCAAGCGCAGTGATTGCATACGAGCCGGTCTGGGCTATTGGTACCGGGCTGACTGCAACACCGCAGCAAGCGCAAGATGTGCATGCGGCCATTCGCGCACAGCTGGCGCAGAAGAATCCTGAGGTGGCACAAAGTGTGCGGCTTCTATACGGCGGCAGCGTGAAGGCGGCCAATGCGGTCGAACTGTTCAGCATGCCGGATATCGATGGGGGGCTCATTGGTGGGGCTTCCCTGAATGCAGATGAGTTCGGTGCGATTTGTCGCGCCGCGGGAAACTGAGAAAATGCTGGAAACAGTCGTAGTGGTTTTTCATCTGTTGGCTGCATTGGGTGTAATTACCCTGGTATTGCTGCAACAGGGTAAAGGTGCGGATGCTGGAGCATCTTTCGGAGCAGGTGCATCAAATACTGTGTTCGGAAGCCAAGGTTCCTCTACCTTTCTTAGTAAGTTTACTGCTATACTTGCCGCAGGTTTTTTCATAACCAGCTTAGGGTTAGGTTACTTTGCTAAAGAGAAAGCTCATGAGCTGACTCAAGTAGGTTTGCCAGATCCAGCAGTGTTGGAAGCACCAAAGCAAAAACCGGCTTCAGATGATGTGCCGGTGCTTAATGAGCAAAAGTCGGCTACTCCAGCGACTGACGTACCTCCAGCTCAAGAGCAAAAGTAAAACGGGTTTCATGATGTAACTGTAGTATTGCCGAGGTGGTGGAATTGGTAGACACGCAACCTTGAGGTGGTTGTGCCCATAGGGTGTAGGGGTTCGAGTCCCCTTCTCGGTACCAATTATCAAGAATGCCCGCAGTTGCGGGCTTTCTTGTATGTGGAAGGCTGGAATTGACCCTGCAAAGGATCAGCCGTATACTTCCGCTCCAGCTTTGTCGCGGGATGGAGCAGTCTGGTAGCTCGTCGGGCTCATAACCCGAAGGTCGTCGGTTCAAATCCGGCTCCCGCAACCAGTTTTAGCGGAGCCCCTTTTTCAGGGGCTTTTTGTTAACTGGACACTTTATAGCGTCGATATTCAGCGACGTTTCAGAGATGGGCGATTCGCCCATTTTTTTATTTTGCACAGCATGCACAAACATGCACTAGGGGGTTCAGGTGTCGAGCAAGCTAGAAGAGTTGCAGGCCTTGTTGGCCCCGGTGGTCGTGGCCCTTGGCTATGAATGCTGGGGTATTGAATTTTCGGCTCAGGGCCGCCATTCAATGTTGCGTGTGTATATCGACAAAGAAGGCGGCGTATTGGTGGATGACTGCGCAATTGTCAGTCGTCAAATCAGTGGCGTTCTGGATGTCGAAGATCCTATCGCTGTTGAATACACCCTTGAAGTTTCCTCTCCTGGCATGGAACGCCCTCTGTTCAATCTTGAACAGTTTGCCCAGTTTGTCGGTGAGCAAGTAAAGATCAAGCTGCGCTCACCCTTTGAAGGGCGACGCAACTTTCAGGGCCTTCTGCGCGGCGTAGAGGAGCAGGACATTGTGGTGCAAGTGGATGACCACGAGTTCTTGTTGCCGATCGATATGATCGACAAGGCCAACATTATTCCCAGTTTTGACTGAGACGCGGATCCCGCGGATCCAATGGCTTGCGAAAGGCGAGGCGTACGATGAGCAAAGAAGTACTGCTGGTTGTTGAGTCGGTGTCCAATGAAAAGGGCGTACCGGCAAACGTAATTTTTGAAGCG
This sequence comes from Pseudomonas sp. PS01297, assembly GCF_029959305.1. Classification (NCBI taxonomy): domain Bacteria; kingdom Pseudomonadati; phylum Pseudomonadota; class Gammaproteobacteria; order Pseudomonadales; family Pseudomonadaceae; genus Pseudomonas; species Pseudomonas sp. PS01297. The sequence continues at coordinate 45,342 of NZ_JASCPQ010000016.1, read as the reverse complement.
CTGGAGCTGGCTCTGGCCACCGCTACCAAAAAGCGTTTTGAGGACGAAGTCGATCTGCGTGTGGAAATCAACCGCCACACCGGTAACTATGAGACTTTCCGTCGCTGGACTGTGGTCGAAGACGAAGATCTGGATGATCCAGCAATCGAGTTGGCGGTAGACCAGGCCCAGGCAAAACAGCCAGGCGCTGTAGCCGGCGATATTATCGAAGAGAAAATCGATTCTATCGAATTCGGTCGGATTGCTGCTCAAACGGCCAAACAGGTCATTGTGCAGAAGGTCCGCGAAGCTGAGCGTGCTCAAGTAGTCGATGCTTATCGCGAGCGTTTGGGCGAGATCATTTCTGGCACCGTTAAAAAAGTGACACGTGACAACGTGATCGTCGATCTGGGTAACAACGCTGAAGCGTTGCTGGCCCGTGAAGACATCATCTCGCGTGAAACTTTCCGTGTTGGCGTGCGCCTTCGCGCATTGTTGAAAGAAATTCGCACCGAGAACCGCGGTCCTCAACTGATTCTGTCGCGTACTGCGCCAGAGATGTTGATCGAGCTGTTCCGTATCGAAGTTCCAGAGATCTCCGAGGGCCTGATCGAAGTGATGGCGGCCTCCCGCGATCCTGGGTCACGCGCTAAAATTGCCGTTCGCTCCAAAGACAAACGCATCGATCCGCAAGGTGCCTGCATTGGTATGCGTGGTTCACGCGTTCAGGCAGTGTCCGGCGAGTTGGGCGGAGAACGAGTGGATATCGTCCTGTGGGATGATAACCCGGCGCAGTTCGTGATCAACGCAATGTCGCCAGCAGAAGTAGCGGCAATTATTGTCGACGAAGATGCCCATGCAATGGACATCGCCGTTGGCGCAGACAATCTGGCCCAGGCGATTGGTCGCGGCGGTCAGAACGTACGTTTGGCTAGCCAGTTGACTGGCTGGACCCTGAACGTGATGACCGAATCGGACATCCAGGCTAAGCAGCAAGCAGAAACCGGCGACATCCTGCGCAACTTCATCGAAGAGTTGGAAGTTGATGAAGAGTTGGCGCAGGTGCTGGTTGATGAAGGCTTCACCAGCCTGGAAGAGATTGCCTACGTACCGGTGGAAGAAATGCTCAACATCGACGGCTTTGACGAAGACATCGTCAACGAGCTTCGCGCTCGGGCCAAGGATCGTTTGTTGACTAAAGCCATCGCTACTGAGGAAAAGCTGGCAGACGCCCATCCGGCCGAAGACCTGCTCTCGCTTGAGGGTATGGACAAGGATTTGGCGATGGAACTGGCGGTGCGCGGCGTAATTACCCGCGAAGACCTGGCCGAGCAGTCTATTGACGACCTGCTCGACATCGACGGCATTGACGATGATCGTGCCGGCAAGTTGATCATGGCCGCCCGAGCCCATTGGTTCGAGTAATTAGGCGCGGCCTGAGGAGAGAAATGCATGACGCAAGTCACGGTGAAACAACTGGCCGATGAGGTCAAAACACCGGTTGAGCGCCTGTTGCAGCAGATGCGTGAGGCAGGTCTGCCGCACACCGCCGCCGAGCAGAATGTGACCGACAGTGAGAAGCAAGCTCTGCTGACTCACCTGAAAAGCAGCCACAAGGCGAAAGTGGAAGAACCGCGCAAAATCACTTTGCAGCGTAAAACCACCAGTACCCTGCGTGTTGCTGGAAGCAAAAGCATCAGCGTTGAAGTACGCAAGAAGAAAGTCTTCGTACAGCAAAGCCCGGAAGAAATCGAAGCCGAGCGCAAGCGCGAGCTGGATGAACGCCGCGCAGTAGAAAATGCTGCACGTCAAAAGGCTGAAGAAGAGTCCAAGCGTCGCGCCGAAGAAGAAGCGCGTCGTCAGCCTGCGGCTGTTTCGGCTCCTGCACCTGCTCCTGCTGCCGCCCCTGCACCTGTGCAAGCTGCACCGGCAGCAGCGCCTGCGCCAGCTTCGGCTCCTGCAGCCGATGCACGCAAGCGTGATGAACAGCGCCGCCCTGATAAACCACGTGCTGACGACAACAATCGTCGCGGTGGCGGCGGTGATGGCGAGCGCAAAAACGCTCCGCATCGTGCTTCTGTTAAAGAGAAAGCGCCTGCTCCACGTGTTGCTCCTCGCACTTCCGAAGAAGAAAGCGATGGCTTCCGTCGCGGTGGTCGTGGCAAGAGCAAGCTGAAGAAGCGCAACGCTCACGGTTTCCAGAGCCCAACCGGCCCTGTGGTTCGTGACGTACAGATTGGCGAGACCATCACTGTCGGCGATTTGGCTGCACAGATGTCGGTCAAAGCTGCTGAAGTGATCAAGTTCATGTTCAAGCTGGGTACTCCAGCCACCATCAACCAGGTACTGGATCAGGAAACTGCCCAACTGGTTGCTGAAGAACTGGGCCACAAAGTCACTCTGGTCAGCGACAACGCCCTGGAAGATTCCTTGGCCGAGTCCCTGAAGTTTGAAGGCGAGTCGTTCTCCCGTGCACCGGTTGTGACCGTAATGGGCCACGTTGACCACGGTAAAACGTCCCTGCTCGACTACATCCGTCGTGCCAAGGTTGCTGCTGGCGAAGCCGGTGGTATTACTCAGCACATCGGTGCATACCACGTTGAAACCGAACGCGGCATGGTCACGTTCCTCGACACCCCGGGTCACGCCGCGTTTACCGCAATGCGTGCACGTGGTGCCAAGGCCACTGACATCGTGATTCTGGTTGTGGCTGCAGACGACGGCGTGATGCCGCAAACCATCGAAGCTGTTCAGCATGCGAAAGCGGCTGGCGTGCCGCTGGTGGTTGCAGTGAACAAAATCGACAAGCCAGGTTCTGACCTCGATCGCATCCGTAGCGAACTGTCCGTTCACGGCGTGACCTCGGAAGAGTGGGGTGGTGACACTCCGTTTGTTCCGGTCTCGGCGAAAATGGGTACCGGCGTTGACGAGCTGCTCGAAGCCGTCTTGCTGCAAGCTGAAGTTCTGGAACTCAAAGCCACTCCATCGGCTCCTGGCCGTGGCGTAGTAGTTGAGTCCCGTCTGGACAAAGGCCGTGGTCCTGTTGCGACTGTTCTGGTTCAAGACGGTACCCTGCGCCAAGGCGACATGGTGCTGGTCGGTTCCAACTACGGCCGCATCCGCGCCATGCTCGATGAGAACGGCAAGGCCATCAAGGAAGCCGGTCCATCCATCCCTGTCGAGATCCTCGGCCTGGACGGTACGCCAGACGCTGGCGACGAGATGAGCGTAATGACTGACGAGAAGAAGGCGCGTGAAGTTGCCCTGTTCCGTCAAGGCAAATTCCGCGAAGTGAAACTGGCGCGTGCTCACGCAGGCAAGCTGGAAAATATCTTCGAGAACATGGGCCAGGAAGAGAAGAAGACGCTTAACATCGTCCTCAAATCTGACGTCCGTGGTTCGTTGGAAGCTCTGCAGGGCGCTCTGAGCGGCCTGGGTAACGATGAAGTGCAAGTGCGCGTAGTGGGCGGCGGTGTCGGTGGTATCACCGAGAGCGACGCTAACCTGGCACTGGCCTCCAACGCTGTATTGTTCGGCTTCAACGTGCGTGCCGATGCCGGCGCTCGCAAGATCGTCGAGCAAGAAGGCCTGGACATGCGTTACTACAACGTCATCTACGACATCATCGAAGACGTCAAAAAAGCCCTTACTGGCATGCTTGGCAGCGACGTTCGGGAGAACATCCTGGGTATTGCTGAAGTCCGCGACGTGTTCCGTTCGCCTAAGTTCGGTGCAATCGCCGGTTGTATGGTTGTGGAAGGTGTTGTTCACCGTAACCGTCCAATCCGTGTACTGCGCGACGACATCGTTATCTTCGAAGGCGAGCTGGAATCCCTGCGCCGCTTCAAGGATGACGCGTCTGAAGTACGTGCCGGCATGGAATGCGGTATCGGCGTCAAGAGCTACAATGACGTCAAAGTCGGTGACAAGATCGAAGTGTTCGAGAAGGTCCAGGTTGCTCGCAGCCTCTAAATCGCGAGCTTCAAGAGCAAGGACGAGCCATCGCATGCCCATGCGCTGTGCTCGGTCCGGACTCTAAACGCAACGCCCGGTCCGGCTTCTGTCTGGCCGGGCGTTTGCCGCTTTCAGAACGCATGGGTTTCCCATGGGTGAGTAACAGGTAACAAGACATGGCAAAAGAATATAGCCGTACCCAACGAATCGGCGATCAGATGCAGCGCGAGCTGGCCCAGTTGATCCGTCGCGAAGTCAAAGACCCGCGCGTAGGTCTGGTCACCATTACGGCGGTGGAAGTGAGCCGTGACGTCGGTCACGCCAAAATTTTCATCACCGTCATGGGCCAGGACAACTCGCAAGACATCGCTCAGACCATCAAGGTGCTGAACGCTGCTGCGGGCTTCCTGCGTATGCAACTGGCACGTGAAATGAAGCTGCGCAGCGTTCCTCAATTGCACTTCCACTACGACGAAAGCGTCGCACGTGGTGCTCACCTGTCTGCGTTGATCGAGCGCGCAGTGGCTGAGGACAACCAGCACGACGCCTCTGCTCCTGAAGACACCAAGGAGTAAGCGGTGGCTCAGGTCAAGCGTATCCGTCGTAACGTCAGCGGCATTATCCTGCTCGACAAGCCGCTTGGATTCACCTCCAACGCGGCCTTGCAGAAAGTTCGCTGGCTGCTCAATGCCGAGAAGGCAGGGCACACCGGTAGCCTCGATCCATTGGCCAGCGGCGTATTGCCGTTGTGCTTTGGCGAAGCCACCAAGTTTTCGCAATACTTGCTCGATTCCGACAAGGGTTATGAAACCCTGATGCAATTGGGCAAGACCACCACCACCGCCGATGCGGAAGGTGAAGTTTTGCAAACGCGCCCAGTGACCGTTGGTCGCGCCGATATCGAAGCCGTTTTGCCTAAATTTCGTGGGCAAATCAGTCAGATACCGCCGATGTACTCGGCGCTCAAGCGCGATGGCCAGCCACTTTACAAGTTGGCGCGTGCGGGTGAAGTGGTGGAGCGTGAACCGCGTTCTGTTACTATTACCCGCCTCGAATTACTGGCCAGCGAAGGCGACACCGCGCGCTTGTCGGTTGACTGCACCAAAGGCACCTATATCCGTACCCTCGTGGAAGATATCGGTGAAGAACTGGGCTGTGGTGCATATGTTGCAGAGTTGCGACGCACACAAGCCGGACCTTTCAGCCTCGCGCAGACCGTGACGCTGGAAGAGCTGGAAGCCGTACACGCCGAGGGCGGCAACGAAGCGGTTGATCGCTTCCTGATGCCATCGGACAGTGGTTTGCTCGACTGGCCGCTGCTGCACTTTTCGGAGGCCAGCGCCTTCTATTGGCTTAATGGCCAGCCGGTACGTGCTCCCGATGCACCCAAGTTCGGTATGGTGCGGGTACAAGATCACAACGGTCGCTTTATCGGTATCGGTGAAGTGAGCGAAGACGGGCGTATCGCGCCACGTCGACTGATTCGGTCAGAATGACCGGAGCAGGTCGGTTCGAGGCTTAACGGCCGCGGACCGAACTGAAAGAGGGTGGCTGTTATTAGGCACGGTCACATCTCACTTTTTTAATACGAGGATTTGTCCTCGGCCTATTGGATCTGTCTTGCTTGCAAGCAGAGCCCTAAAGAAAGGAAATGCCTCATGGCACTGACAGTTGAACACAAAGCAGAAATCGTAAAAGACTACCAGCAAGCTCCAGGTGATACAGGTTCTCCAGAAGTGCAAGTTGCACTGCTGACCTTTAACATCAACACGCTGCAAGGTCACTTCAAGGCCAACGGTAAAGATCACCACTCCCGTCGTGGTCTGATCCGCATGGTAAACCAGCGTCGTAAGCTGCTGGACTACCTGAAAGGCAAGGACATCAGCCGTTACGCTGCGCTGATCGCTCGCCTGGGTCTGCGTCGCTAATAGCGATGTTGCTAGAGGCTGGTTGTTTGTTGCGCGCCTGTGGGGTTCCCACGGGCGTGCGGCAGGCTTCCAGCCTCAAGTTTTATCTGGACCAGACGGATTCTTACGAAAGCTCACCCTGACGGCTGCTTTCGTAAGCATCTTGAGTCGGGCACGCCCCGGCGGTGCACACGTTTTTCGTAAGAAACCCGTTCCCCAAGAGTCACAAAGAGAAGGTAGGACACCGTGAACCCGGTTATCAAAAAATTCCAGTTCGGTCAGTCGACCGTCACCCTCGAGACTGGCCGTATCGCCCGTCAGGCTTCCGGCGCAGTATTGGTCACTGTTGACGACGACGTCAGCGTGTTGGTGACCGTTGTCGGTGCAAAACATGCTGATGCAGGCAAGGGCTTCTTCCCTCTGTCTGTTCACTACCAAGAAAAAACCTACGCCGCGGGTAAAATCCCGGGCGGTTTCTTCAAGCGTGAAGGTCGCCCTTCCGAGAAAGAAACCCTGACCTCGCGTCTGATCGACCGTCCGATCCGTCCACTGTTCCCGGAAGGCTTCATGAACGAAGTGCAGGTTGTCTGCACCGTTCTGTCCACCAGCAAAAAAACCGATCCGGACGTCGCTGCGATGATCGGTACCTCGGCTGCGCTGGCCATCTCCGGTATTCCTTTTGATGGTCCAATCGGCGCTGCTCGCGTTGCTTACCACGAAAGCACTGGCTACCTGTTGAACCCGACTTACGAGCAACTGGCCGCTTCGAGCCTGGACATGGTTGTTGCCGGTACGTCGGAAGCTGTGTTGATGGTTGAATCGGAAGCCAAAGAGCTGACCGAAGACCAGATGCTGGGCGCGGTACTGTTCGCTCACGACGAGTTCCAGGTCGTTATCCAGGCCGTTAAAGAGCTGGCTGCTGAAGCTGCCAAACCAACGTGGGACTGGGCTGCTGCCCCAGAAGCCACCGCACTGCTGGGCGCTATCCGTGCCGAGTTCGGCGAGGCGATCTCCCAGGCTTACACCATCACCATCAAGGCCGACCGTTACGCGCGTCTGGGCGAGCTGAAAGACCAAGTGGTTGCCAAGCTGTCCGGTGAAGAAGGCCAGCCTTCTGCCAGCGAAGTTAAAGCGGCCTTCGGCGAAATCGAATACCGCACCGTTCGCGAAAACATCGTAAACGGCAAGCCGCGTATCGATGGCCGTGACACCAAGACTGTTCGCCCTCTGAACATCGAAGTTGGCGTTCTGCCAAAAACCCACGGTTCAGCACTGTTCACCCGTGGTGAAACTCAGGCGCTGGTGGTTGCAACGCTGGGTACTGCCCGTGATGCACAACTGCTGGACACCCTGGAAGGCGAGAAAAAAGATCCGTTCATGCTGCACTACAACTTCCCTCCGTTCTCGGTAGGTGAGTGTGGTCGTATGGGTGGTGCAGGTCGTCGCGAAATCGGTCACGGCCGTCTGGCACGCCGTTCGGTTCAGGCTATGCTGCCTGCTGCTGACGTGTTCCCGTACACCATCCGTGTGGTATCGGAAATCACTGAATCCAACGGTTCCAGCTCCATGGCTTCGGTCTGTGGCGCATCCCTGGCACTGATGGACGCTGGTGTTCCGATGAAGGCACCGGTTGCCGGTATCGCCATGGGCCTGGTTAAGGAAGGCGAGAAATTCGCAGTTCTGACCGACATCCTGGGTGACGAAGACCACCTGGGTGACATGGACTTCAAAGTAGCCGGTACCTCCAAAGGTGTTACCGCGCTGCAGATGGACATCAAGATCAAAGGCATCACCGAAGAAATCATGGAGATCGCCCTGGGCCAAGCCCTGGAAGCTCGCCTGAACATCTTGGGCCAGATGAACCAGATCATCGGTCAGTCGCGTAACGAACTGTCGGCTAACGCGCCGACCATGATCGCGATGAAAATCGACACCGACAAAATCCGTGACGTTATCGGTAAAGGCGGCGCGACTATCCGTGCAATCTGTGAAGAAACCAAGGCTTCGATCGACATCGAAGACGACGGTTCGATCAAAATCTTCGGCGAGTCCAAAGAAGCAGCAGAAGCGGCTCGTCAGCGCGTTCTGAGCATCACCGCTGAAGCTGAAATCGGCAAAATCTACATCGGTAAGGTTGAGCGCATCGTCGACTTCGGCGCATTCGTCAACATCCTGCCAGGCAAAGACGGCCTGGTTCACATCTCGATGCTGAGCGATGCTCGTGTTGAGAAAGTGACTGACATTCTGAAAGAAGGTCAGGAAGTGGAAGTACTGGTACTGGACGTGGACAACCGCGGCCGTATCAAGCTGTCGATCAAAGACGTAGCTGCTGCAAAGGCGTCGCAAGCTTAATCGCTGCTGACTCCTGCTGTGAAAAAAGGATCCTTCGGGATCCTTTTTTTGTGCCCGCACAAAAAACAGTGCAAAAGGCCATGATCGAAAACCCGCAACTTGCATGCTGATTTGAATGAGGTCATGCAATCTGCACGACGGGCTAAAACTAGATGTTCAGTAAGTCATTGATAATAAAGGCTTTTATTGTTTTAAAAAGTTGGCACAGGCCCTGCAATAGTACTGGTAACCCTGCTGCTGTGAGACGGCGCAGATTTTTAAGAAGACAGGAGTTACTTGTATGAAGAAGTTCGCTATTGCTGCCGCAACTGCCACCGCTCTGACCATGACTCTGGCCAACGCTGCGTTCGCAGCTCAAGCAACGACTCAAGCACCGATGGTTGTCGCTGCTGGTGAAGTCACCAAAGCCAAGGAAGCTACTTCTGACACTTGGATCACGACCAAAGTTAAATCTGACCTGCTGACCGAAAAGGGCATTCCAGGTTCGGACATCAAAGTTGAAACCAACAAAGGTGTAGTGTCCCTGTCTTCGACAGTTGCGATCACCGATGCGCAGAAAAAGATCGCGGTCAACATCGCCAAGAAAATCAAAGGCGTTCAAGCTGTTTCGGCTGACGGCCTGAAAGCTGAGTAATCCCGCTAATTCGTAGAGCCGGGGGAAAGCAGGAGCAGGTGATTTAAGTGTTACGCCCGCAGCTTTCAGAATAGGTTCATGCGACGGCCACACGGATGTGGCCATTACAGCCCCCGGCGCACTGCGCCGGGGGCTGTTCTATTTTTGTAGGGCCAAGATCAAAAGATCGCAGCCTTCGGCAGCTCCTACAGGCCGGGTGGATGGCCGCACCGTTGCACTGGTCGCCGACGCCGCGCTGTCGCGCAGCAAACAGGCCGCCGAGTATCTTCAGCATCCCCCAATCGGTTCCCTCTCCTGCGGGAGAGGGCTAGGGTGAGGGGGCTATTAGATCAAAAGCCAGATCAAAAGATCGCGAGACAAGCTCGCTCCTACAGAGCGCTCAGAATCAATCGCTTATTTTTTGTGTGATGACTGTCGAGGTACGAAGGTATCTGGCCTTTACTCGCTGTCCAAATGCAGCGGTGAAATCACCCGGCCATCGCTTTCGGCTTCGCCCAAGGTGGCGTCGATGAAGTACACGCGCTCATCAGCCAAACCGCCTTTGTCGACGAGGTAGTCTTTGATGCTGCTTGCCCGCTCCTGGCCCAGTTGGCGCAGTAGCACGTCGCTTTTGCTCCAGAAGTCGATCAACGCGGCACTCATTTTGGCGGCTCGTTCATCGCGACTCAGCTTGGCCCACTCGGCAGGCGGCTGCTGCTTGAGGCGTGTCCGGTAGATGCCTTCCAGCAAGGGGCCTTTTTCATCCTCCGGGACCTTCAGCAACGATGCCTGAGCAGGCACTTTGTCGCCCCGACGCTGGAGGATCTTGTAGTAGTTGTACTGGTATTCACGCTCCAGACGCTCTTGGGCAATCAGCGGGCCGTCGCTGCTGCGGGCAGCCGTGCCTTCGATCTCCAGACGCAAAGCCGGGCGTTGTTTCAAGGCTTGCGCCAGTGTGTTCAGGGCCTTTTGCGCCTCCGGGCTCAGCTCGCTGGAGCCTGGCGCGAATGACACCGTGCCGAGGTCTTCAGAGCCACCGCCGCTGATCAGCCCGCCAATGAACTTGAACGGCGCTTGGGCGGCACGCAGGACCAGGTTGCGCAGGGTTTGCCAAACAATCGGCATCACACTGAACTGCGGGTTGTTCAGGTCGCCTGTTACCGGCAGTTCAATCGAAATCGTGCCGTCAGTATCTTTGAGCAAGGCCACGGCCAGTTTCAGCGGCAGGTTGACGGCGTCAGGACTGTCGACCTTCTCACCCAGTTGCAGTTGCTCAATTACTACTTTGTTCTCAGCCTTGAGCTGGCCTTTGGTAATCAGGTAGTGAAGGTCCAGGCTCAGTCGGCCCTTGCGAATGCGATAACCGGCGAATTTGCCCGAATAGGGCGTCAGCGTGGTCAGTTCGACGCGTTTGAAGCTGGTGGCGATATCGAGGCTGGCCATCGGGTCAAAAGGATTGACGTTACCCTTGATCGTAACTGGCGCGTAGCGATCAACCTTGCCCGCCACGTTCACACTGGCCGGCTTGGCTTGGCGGCTGTCAATGGTGCCAATCTCACCGTTGAGCTGTTGAATGGCCGTGGCGAAAAACGGTGTCAGGGTGAAGTCGGCAAAGTTGGCCGAGCCGTCATTGATCGCTATACCGCCCACATGAATGGCCAAAGGCTTGCTCGCGCTCGCTGCCGGTTTGGCCGCGCTTTTCGCGTCCTTGTTGGGGGCTTGCGGGATTAACAAGTCATCAATGTTGGTGGTGCGATCATCATTGATCATGAAGCGCACGTAGGGCTGTGTCAGGTTGACCTTGGCAATCGACAGGCTGTCGTCGTGCTGATACTTGAGGTTTTCGAGTACCAGGCGCTGCCACTTAAGGAAGTCACGGTTTTTCATCGTGTCCAGCGTGTGCAGCTGATCGACCTGGGCACGGCCTTCTACGGTAAAGGCCAGCGGTTCGGTGCCTTTGAGGTCCACCGCCAGATCACTGCCAAGCATGCCGCTGCGCAGTTCGAGGCGCAGAAACGGGTCGATGTAGGCTTGGGCGACCCGCAGGTCGATATCTTGGGTGGTGACTTTGAGTTTCGCGCTGATCGGGCTCAGGTTGACGTCGCCGCTGGCCGTCAGCTTGCCTTGTTTGCCCACACCGGTGTCGAGTGTGACTGTGAAGGGGGAGCGATTGAGGCTGTCAAAATTCTTCAAGTTGAGGTTGAGCGGGCCAACATCCAGCGCGACGGGTGTTTTGGGCTCTTTGTCGGCCAGGTGCACCCGGTAGTCGCGCAACTCAACATCCTTGAGCAGCACTTGCCAGGGTTTGCTGGGTGCTACCGGGGCTGGTTTGGGAGCCTCAACGGTGACGACGTCATCGGTCTTTTGCGCCGGTTTGGCCGGTTGGCTGGCAAACAGTTTTTGCCAGTCGAGCTGACCATCTTTTTCGCGGGCTGCCCAGGTCTCCAGGTTGTTACTCTGGATCTTGCCGACCACCACCTGCTGCTTGGCCAAATCGACGGTCGTGTCGCTGACCGTCAAACGTTCCAGGCGCGCCAGCGGACGACCATCCGGTGCATTGACCTTAAACGGCGCAATGCTGGCCGTGAGGGTGTTCAAGACCAGCTCGGTGTCTTTAGCCAGGTTCAGCGTGTAGTCCGTGCTGAAGTTCAGCACGCCGTTTTCAAGCACCAAGGGCAGTGCATCGCGCACATACGGCCACCAGGCTTTCATTTGGCTGTCGGTGACGCTGAGCTTGCCGCTGGAGGCAATCGGCACCAGGCTCAGCGTGCCGGTCCAGTCGATGCGCCCGCCCGCTGGACCGTTCGCCACCAGGGTCATGTTGGCGTTGTCTTCGGGCAGGGTGCTGAGGTTTTTCAGCTCAAGGTTCATCGAGTCATACAGAAACTCGATCGGCTCGCTGGGCCGCTGATCAATAAAATGCAGGTAGCCGTCAGCGAGCTTGATGGTGTCGATGCGTACCGGGAAAGGTTTGCTGTCGGGGTTGTCAGGCGTTGGCTCGCTGGCCGGCAACTTGAACAACTGGGCCAGATTGAACGTGCCGTCCTTGTTGAACAGCAATTCGGTCTTCGGCTTGTCCAGTTGTACGTCGGTCAGGTGCAGGGCTTTGGTCCACAGGCTGTCGACTTGCAGGTTGGTGTAAAGACGGTCGAACCCGACTTGTTCCTTGCCGGGTTCGCCCACTCTAAAGCCCCACAGCGTCAGCTCGAGGCTGAAGGGATTGAACTCCAACCGGTCGAGTTTGGCCGGGACGGTGGCGTAGTTGGCTAGCTGCTGATTAATGATGCGCAAGCCGACGCCGGGCACGATAAAGAAGCCCAGCACGCTATAAATCGCGATAGCCGTTAACACTGCGCCAATGGCGCGTAACAATCCTTTGAGCATGTGAGGCGTCGTCTTTACGTTCAGGAGTGCCTTTGAGTATGGCACGCGTTTCCGGTTCCGATATGAGCGCCTTATTTCGGGTAGGACTTTTCCCTTTGGTGCCGCGTTTTAGAACTGCAAAATCAGCGTTTTCAGCGGCGGCTGGTTATCCATGGACGGGAAGTCTGCAGCGGGTGTCAGGACCTGCCAGTCGCGCACGGGGCGGCCAGCCTTCTCGGCGCAGCGCAAGACCTGCTCACGCCAGTCGTCCATGCTGACTTTTGCCAGGTTGTTACAACAGATCAGCACCCCGTCCTTGGCGGTTGTCAGAACCGCAGGCTTGAGCAGGCTTTGATAGTCGCGCAGCAGGTCGACGGTGCCGAACGCACTTTTGGCCCAGGCAGGCGGGTCGAGCAGCACCAGGTCGTATTCACGCTGATCGAGGCGCGGGTAGGCGGGCAGTTTGTGACGGCGTTGTACGATGGGCAGCCCGGCCAGTTGGCGGATCGCGGCGAAGTAGTCGGACTGCATAAACTTCATTTTTTTCAGTTCCGGGTTCAGCAGGCCATTTTCACGGCCTACCGCCAGGTTGCCCTCGGCAAAGTCCAGGTTGCAGACTTCACTGGCGCCGCCCGCAGCCGCGCTCAGGCCCACACCGCAGGTGTAAGCAAAGAGGTTGAGGACGCTTTTACCGGCGCTGTGTTGTTTGACCCAGCCGCGTGCGTTGCGCAGGTCGAGAAACAACAGCGGGTCCTGGCCAGCATGGCGCCCGCGCACGCGGTAGTTGAGTCCCCATTCGTGACCGACCATGTCAGCCAGCGCAGCGTCTTCAGCGCGGTACACCGTGTCTTCGCGATCGATGCGCGAGTTGCCTTGGGAGCGGTCGTTGTAGACCAGCAGCAGTTCAAGGCCCAGGTGCTGGTTGATGGCGTCATGCAGTTGCAGCAGATCATCGCGCTCAAGACGCTGATGGAAGCTTTGCACCAGCAACTGCGGGCCGTAGCGGTCGATGGTCAAACCGCCAGCGCCTTCCTGACTGCCGTGGAACAGGCGATAGCAATCAGTGCCCTGGCTGTGCAGCTCGGCCAGCAGATCGTGACGATTATCGAGGGCGGCGCGCAGCGCCTGATTCAAGGAAGACATGCGTTGCGCCTTGGGGGACAGATAAGGCGCGGCAGTTTAACAGAACAGACGCTGTCAGCGCTGCCTGGCACCCGTCATTCAAGCCCCATGCGCCGCCGTGCGCGTTGCACCGAGCCATTGCGCACGGCCCAGCGCAAGATCGGCGCGGTGCTGTTCACGCACGTGCGCACAAGCTGGCGAGTGACAGGGCGTTGTTCAAGCTCAAGTTGATCGCTGGCCCAATCGGGCAGCAAATCAATCCCGGCCTGCATCATCAATGCCCCAAACGGTTTGGCCAGCAAGCTGGGGGCGGGCGCATTGAGCAGCAGGCGAATCACTTCTTGGCTGCGTTCATCGCACAGCAACTGCGGGCGAACACGGTCGAGGTACTCGGCGATTTGCTGGCGTGAGCGCGGCACCTGCGTAGCGCCCAAGTGTTCAGCGACCAAGGCTATTTCGTCGTAGTAACGGTCTTGATCTTCGCCAGACAAATGCGGATTACGGTAGCGAAGATGGGCCGCAAGAAAGTTGCTGACTTCGGCCACATGCACCCAGGTCAGCAGTTCCGGGTCGCTGGCAGCATAAGGCCTGCCATCAAGCCCGGTGCCGGTCACTTGCAGGTGAATGGTGCGTACTTTGTCGATCAACCAGTTGGCGTCCGCAGTGGAGCCAAAGGTGGTGCCGGAAATAAACTGCCCGGTGCGACGCAACCGGCCCAGCATGTCCTGGCGGAAATTGGAGTGGTCCCATACCCCGGCCAAGGCCAGTGGGTGCAAGGCTTGCAGCATCAAGGCGCTGATGCCGCCAATCAGCATGCTGGTGAAGTCACCGTGCACACGCCAACTGATCGAGTCCGGGCCAAACAGGCCAGGGTCGCCTTTAGGGTTTTCGAGGTCGAGACGCCCGAGCGAAAGCCCGGTGAGGCTCATGATTTGGCGTTCGATGGGGCGGCGGATAAGTTCCATGGGGCCTCGGTTGAGCCAGCCAGTCGGGAAGACTGGCTGGCTATCAATCAACCGCGATGACGGCCGCGGAAGTAGTTGATCAGACCTTGGGTCGATGCGTCTTCTGCTGGCTCTTCGAGGTTGCCGGTCAGGCGGTTGTAAACGCCTTTGCCGAGTTCTTTACCCAGCTCAACGCCCCACTGGTCGAACGCGTTGATGCCCCAGATAACGCTTTGTACGAAGACTTTGTGCTCGTACAGCGCCACCAGTGCACCCAGACGGCGCGGGCTGATGCGTTCAACCACCAAGGTATTGCTCGGACGGTTGCCCGGGATGACCTTGTGCGGCGCGAGCTTTTGCACGTCTTCTTCGCTCATGCCCTTGTCGCGCAACTCGGCTTCGGCTTCTGCACGGGTTTTACCCAGCATCAGCGCCTGGCTCTGCGACAAGCAGTTGGCGTACAACCACTGATGGTGATCAGACACCGGGTTGAAGCTGACAATCGGCACGATAAAGTCGGCCGGAATTAACTGGGTGCCTTGATGCAGCAACTGGTGATAAGCGTGCTGACCGTTGCAGCCTACGCCGCCCCAGATCACCGGGCCGGTGTCGGTCGAAACCGGTGTGCCGTCCTGGCGCACGCTCTTGCCGTTGGATTCCATGTCCAACTGTTGCAAGTGCTTGGTGATGTTACGCAGGTAGTGGTCGTACGGCAGGATCGCGTGGCTTTGCGCGCCCCAGAAGTTGCCGTACCACACACCCAGCGCAGCCATCAGCACCGGCATGTTCTGTTCGAACGGAGCGTTCTGGAAATGCTGGTCCATGCTGTAGG
The DNA here is from genome assembly GCF_029959305.1 of Pseudomonas sp. PS01297. Classification (NCBI taxonomy): domain Bacteria; kingdom Pseudomonadati; phylum Pseudomonadota; class Gammaproteobacteria; order Pseudomonadales; family Pseudomonadaceae; genus Pseudomonas; species Pseudomonas sp. PS01297. The sequence continues at coordinate 30,276 of NZ_JASCPQ010000016.1, read as the reverse complement.
CACCGGACAGCAGTTCTTTGAAGTTGGACATGCCGATGGCCAGTGCAATCGGCAAACCGATGGCCGACCACAGCGAGTAACGACCGCCTACCCAGTCCCACATCGGGAAGATGTTTTCTTCACGGATACCGAACGCTACGGCCGCCGCGTTGTTGCTCGACACGGCGATAAAGTGGCGATGCAGTTCAGCCTCCGAACCACCCTGAGCCAAGTACCAGGCCCGTGCTGCTTGAGCGTTCTTGAGGGTTTCGAGGGTGTTGAAGGATTTCGACGAGACGATAAACAGCGTGGTTTCGGCGCGCAGTTTTGCGGTCAGTTCGTGGAACTCGCTGCCGTCGATGTTCGCCAGATAGTGGCAGCGAACGCCTTTTTGCGCGTAGGACAGCAGTGCTTCAGACACCAGCTCAGGGCCGAGGAACGAGCCGCCAATGCCGATGTTGACCACGTCAGTGATTGGCTTTTCGGTGTAGCCACGCCACAGACCGTCGTGAATCCGCCCGACCAGCTCGGTCATTTGGTTCAGGACTTTGTGCACCTGGGGCATGATGTTGACGCCGTTCACCGACAGTTTGTCGGCCACAGGGCGACGCAGTGCCGTGTGCAGGGCCGGGCGACCTTCGGAGGCGTTGACGATGTCGCCTTCAAACAGCGACTTGATCGCGTTTTTAAGGTCGGCTTCGTTGGCCAGATTGACCAGCAAGCTGCGGGTCTGGTCGGTGATCAGGTTTTTCGAGTAATCCAGAAACAACCCGCAGCTGCTGAGGGTGAAATCCTCAAAGCGCTTGGGGTTGCTGTTGAACGCATCGCGCATGCTGAAATGTTGCATGTCGGCGCGGTGGAGTTTGAGCGCTTGCCAGGCGGGCAGAGCGGTAACGTCGTGAGGAGTGCGGTAGTACGCCATCGCTGCGAATATCCTTTTGCTTGAACTGCCTTTTGGACACTGAAAACACCGAAACCTTCGATTTGAGATCAAGATTTCGGCTGGTCTGATTCTGCGCTTCGTTCAGAAGCAGGGCGATTACAGTAAACCTCGCGCCTGCTTCTGTCTCGGCTTTGTCTGACACTGCTGCGTAACTTTTGTCACGAGCATGTTACTCGGGTACTACACAGTTTTCAGTGATAGGTGAAGGGTTAGGCGGCGGATCTGCTGTTCCGTGCAGTCTGCTTGTTAAAAAGAACCTTCAAGGTTCAGGTGAATGTTGTCGATCAGGCGTGTTGCCCCCAGGAACGCCGCAACAAGAATCACCAGATCACGGTCATCGGCGGTTGCTGGTAGCAGGGTTTGTGCCTGGCGGATCTCCAGGTAGTCGGGGCGAAAACCTTTGGCTTCGATCAGCGCCAGATGGTGGCGAACCAGCCCGGCGTAATCACGCTCACCGGCCTTGATGGCCTGGGCGATTTCGTTCAGATGGCGATACAGCGCTGGCGCGAGCTGGCGCTGTTCTTCGGTCAAATAGCCATTGCGCGAAGACAAGGCCAGGCCGTCTTCAGCTCGCACAGTTGGCTCGCCAATAATCTGCACCGGGATGTTCAGGTCAAGGACCATGGCGCGGATAACGGCCAGTTGCTGGAAGTCTTTTTGGCCAAAGATGGCCAGATCGGGCTGAACCATATTGAACAGCTTGCTGACGACAGTGGTGACGCCGTCGAAATGCCCCGGACGGCGGCTGCCGCACAGTTCATTGCTCAGTTGCGCGGCGGTCACGCGGGTCAGGCCCGTCATGCCGTGGGGGTACATTTCTTCTACGGTCGGCGCGAACAGCAGGTTGCAGCCTGCTTGCAGGAGCGTTTCCTGATCGGCCGCAAGCGTACGCGGGTAGGTGTCGAGGTCTTCATTGGCACCGAACTGCAGCGGGTTGACGAAAATGCTCGCCACCACGAAATCGGCTTGCTGAGCAGCGGTAGTGACCAAGGCCGCATGGCCGCTGTGCAGGTTGCCCATGGTGGGCACCAGGCCGATTTGTTTGCCTTCGCTGCGAGCGCGTGCGACGGCTGCGCGCAACTCGCGAACGGTTTTGACTGTGTTCATGCAGAGAATCCGTGTTCGGTGCCAGGAAAGCTGACGGCTTTGACTTCAGCCACGTAAGCGCTGATTGCCGATTGGATGTCGGGTTGACCCGTCATGAAGTTCTTCACGAACTTGGGAACGCGCCCGGTCAGTGACAGGCCGAGCATGTCGTGCAGCACCAGCACCTGGCCGTCGGTGTCACTGCCAGCGCCAATACCGATCACCGGGATTTTCACCGCGTGGGTGATTTCCTTGGCCAATTCGCTAGGGACGCATTCGAGCAGCAACATGGCCGCACCGGCTTGTTCCAGGGCAATGGCATCGGCGCGCATCTGGCGGGCCTGGTTTTCGTTACGACCCTGGACTTTATAGCCGCCCAGGACGTTGACAGTTTGCGGCGTCAGGCCCATGTGCGCGCACACCGGAATACCGCGCTCGGTCAGCAGGCGGATCGACTCGGCAAGCCATACGGCGCCTTCCACTTTGACCATGTGCGCACCCGCCTGCATCAGTTGGGCGCTGTTGTTCAGGGTTTGCTCTGTGGTCGCGTTGGCCATGAAGGGCAAGTCGGCGAGGATCAGTGCGTCCTGGTTGCCGCGTTTGACGCTGGCCACGTGGTACGCCATGTCGCGGGTAGTGACTGGCAAAGTGCTGTCATGCCCTTGCAGAACCATGCCCAGGGAGTCGCCCACCAGTAACACTTCCACACCCGCCTGATTACAGACGTGGGAAAAGGTGGCGTCATAGCACGTCAGCATGGTGATTTTTTCACCTTTTTGCTTAAGGCTTTGCAGGGTGGTCAGGGTAATAGCCGGCATGAAAAAGGATCCTCGTCAGGCAGTGTGATAACCACTGCGTGTCACGCATGTGATTCATCGTAGAAGCAGGCACACCTTTTAGTAACGGTGCTTATAACGCCTGCTTTTCACATTGCGCCGTCAAATGGACGGCAGCGGGATGCCTATAGTCGTGACGGGGACACTGGAAGTCAATTAGAGGTGTTACCGCGTGGGTGTTACCGCGGTTATTGATTCGTTTCAGCGAATGGCGCCATGCGCTCAAGGCCGACGAATGGGCAGTCTGCAAGCAATTGCTCAAGACGGCGGCCGTCAGCAAGGACCAGCGCTGCGGGCACGAGTTCGGCCAGCGGGTACAGCACGAAAGGGCGGGCGTGCATGTGGTAGTGCGGGACTTTGAGGCGAGGCTCGTCGATCAGGCGATCGCCAAAGAGCAGGATGTCCAGATCCAGCGTACGCGGCCCCCAGCGCTCGTGACGCTCGCGGCCTTGGTCGAGCTCGATGGCTTGCAGGGCATCGAGCAACGCCAGCGGTGCCAAAGTGCTGTCGATGGCCGCCACGGCATTGGTGTAGCGCGGCTGGCCGGGCAGTAACGAGTCGCTTTGATAGAACGCCGAAACACCGGCCAGAGATGACTGTGGCAGTTGCGCCAGCGCTTGGACAGCGCTGCGCAATTGCTCTGTGGGCTCAGCCAGATTGCTGCCCATGCCGATGTAGATACGTTCCATCACTTACTCGTCTGCGCCTGCGCGTTTACGCTTGCTACTGCTGGTACGGCGACGCTTGCGCGGGGCAGGGCCGGTGCCGTCATCCTTGGCATTGCTCAACTCACGAATCATCTCGCGGCGGCCGCTGTCGTTGGCGTCCTGGTAGTCGGTCCACCACTCGCCCAGGCCGTGGGTCTGTTCGCCAGCGCTTTCACGCAACAGCAAAAAGTCATAGCCGGCACGGAAGCGCGGGTTATCCAGCAGCGCATCGGCGCGTTTGCCACTGCGTCGCGGCAGGCGTTCTTGCATGTCCCAGATCTCGCGGATCGGCAGCGTGAAACGCTTGGGGATGGCAATGCGCGTGCATTGTTCTGCGATCAGGTCGTGTGCCGCTTCCTGCATGGCCGGGATGGCGGGCATGCCACGGTCTTGCAGTTGCATGACGCGTGTCGGCAGGGCTGGCCACAACAAGGCGGCAAAGAGGAATGCCGGGGTGACCGGTTTGCCTTGTTTGATCCGCAGGTCAGTGTTGCGCAAGGCTTCGCTGATCAGGGTGTGGGTGTATGTCGGGTTGTGCTCAAGCGCTTCGGCACTGGCCGGGAACAGTTGCTCGAACAACTGCAGGTCAACCAGCATCTCGAAGGTGTCAGCCGCGTTGCCCGACAGGAACAGCTTGAGCACTTCTTCGAACAGCCGCGCAGACGGGATCTCTCGCAGCATCGGCGCCAGAGCCTGGATCGGCGCTGCGGTGTGTTTTTCGATACCGAAGTCGAGCTTGGCCGCGAAGCGCACCGCGCGCAGCATGCGCACCGGGTCTTCCTGGTAGCGCTGCTGAGGGTCGCCGATCAGGCGAATCAGGTGATTACGGATGTCGTGTACGCCGTTGGCGTAATCGAGAATGCGCTCGCTGACCGGGTCGTAGTACAGGGCGTTGATCGTGAAGTCACGACGCTGGGCGTCTTCTTCAAGAGTGCCGTAAACGTTGTCACGCAAAATGCGCCCGCTTTCGTTACGCGAGGACTGGTTGCTGTCTTCCTCTTCGTCGTTTTGCGGGTGATTGGCGCGGAACGTCGCGACTTCGATGATTTCACGGCCAAAGTGGATGTGAACCAACTTGAACCGGCGGCCAATGATCCGCGCATTGCGAAACTCTGCACGCACCTGTTCAGGGGTGGCGCTGGTGGCAACGTCGAAGTCTTTGGGCGTGATGTTGAGCAGCATATCGCGCACACAACCGCCGACCAGATAGGCCTCATAGCCGGCGTTCTGCAGACGTTCGACGATGTTGACGGCGTAACGGCTGAATTGAGCGCGTTGCAGCGAGTGTTGGCCGCTGTTGAGCACTTCTGGGGTGCTACGCAGTTGTTGCGTGCGACGCTTGGGAGTACGGAGTGACTGGAACAGCTTCTTCAGCATGGGATGCACTGTTTGAAGGAATGTTCGGCCAAAACGAAGAATGACCGCATGATGGGCGGGGATTCTAGCATTTAGTCAGGGGATGGTGTAGGAAGCTGAGCCGCTCTTGCGCGCGATGCTACAAACGGCACGCTATAAATAGCTGCCAGAGGCTTGAGTTAGAGCGTGTAAGTGATTTTTTCTAAATCGCAGCAAGCACAAGGGGAGCCGAAGCTCCCCCAGAATTAGTTGCATGCTCTATTTTTATTATAAGTTGCGGGCTTTTTGTTTTTGTTAAGTGCCCTGGTTACCAGGTTTTGGCCTGTGTAACCCTCTCAAATTGAGAGATAAGAGCAAACGGATTGCTTTGGTCGCTGTGTTGATGTGATCAATGATCCAACTAGTTCAGGCTCTGCTTTAAGTGCAGTTTTTGTTGTTCTCTGCCTAGCCGTGGGGCATGCCCCATGTACAACGCCTCTCCAAAACAATCAGTTAGCTGCGCCTCCGCCGTGTTGTTTTTGTTATGCGTGAGCCGATACGTCTTATTTTTATTGTGTGTTGCTGTGATTCTTATTGTTCTTGTACGAATACATATAGCAGGGGTCGTGCCAACTTTTGCGCGGCCCAGCAAAATAAGGGGTTTTCTGGCTTTTCACTTTTTGGCAGGCCAAAAAAAGCCGGGGTTTCGTTACCGTAAACCCCGGCTTTTGTTACGTGATTAATCAGCGGTAACAGTTTTTTCTCGTTCTGAGGTGTTACCTGCAGCGTTACCCGCTTCAGTTTTCGCTGGCGACACCGGTTTTTCTGCGTGGAATGCCCAGGCGTTGGCGACGTTCCCACAGGCATTTACGACTCACCCCCAGCTTGCGGGCCAGTTCGGTCTCGGTCATGTGGTCTTGATGCTCCAGAACGAAGTGCTGGAAGTAGTCTTCCAGTGACAGGTCTTCGGTCGGGTCCAGGCTGGTGTTACCGCTGCTGATGCTCTGTTGCGGCGCCAGGCCGATGAAGTCGTCGTCTTGCAAGTCGCTCAGCTCGATGTCGATACCCAGCAGGTCGGCCGAGATTTCCGGGCTTTCGCACAGGATCACGGCGCGCTCTACGGCGTTCTCCAGCTCACGTACGTTACCCGGCCATGAGTAATGGCTGATGGCGCGCTCTGCGTCAGGGGCGAACTTGAGGTCGGTACGGCCAATACGGGCGCTTTGACGGGCGAGGAAAGCGCGGGCGATTTCGATAACGTCAGCACCCCGCTCACGCAAGGCAGGCAATTTGAGCGCGATAACGTGCAAGCGGTAGTACAAGTCTTCACGGAACTGGCCAACCTTGGCCAGGTTCTTGAGGTCTCGGTGGGTCGCGGCGATCAGGCGCACATCGACTTTTTGTGACTGCACCGAGCCCACGCGGCGGATCTCGCCTTCTTGCAGCACGCGCAGCAAGCGCGCCTGGGCTTCCAGGGGCAGCTCACCGATTTCGTCGAGGAACAGTGTGCCGCCGTCGGCGGCTTCGACCAACCCGGCCCGCCCGGCGCTGGCGCCGGTAAACGCGCCTTTTTCGTGGCCGAACAGTTCGGATTCGATCAGGGATTCAGGAATGGCCGCACAGTTGACCGAGATCATCGGGGCCTTGGCGCGTTTGGACAGGTTGTGCAGGGCGCGGGCGACCAGCTCTTTACCCGTGCCGGACTCACCTTGAATCAGCACATTGGAATCTGTGGGCGCGACTTTGCGGATCTTGCTGTACATGTCGAGCATCGGTGGGCATGAGCCAATGATGCCGATTTCGCCGTTGCTGTTGTCCACCGTGTTTTTGTCGGTGTTACCGGGCTTGGCGGCCGGGCGGTCAGTTGCGGCCACCGTCTGGCTGTTTTGCCGATCGCGCAGGATGCGCGCCACCGCCTGGAGCATTTCGTCGTGATCAAACGGCTTGGCGATGTAGTCGACCGCGCCCATTTTCATTGAGTCGACGGCTGAGCGCAGGCTGGCGTAGCTGGTCATGATCAGCACCGGCTTGCCTTGCCCCAGCTTGATCAGCTCGGTGCCGGGCGCACCGGGCAGACGCAAGTCGCTGACTATCAAGTCGAACGAGGGAATGCTGAAACGCTCTTGCGCTTCCTGTACCGAGCCGGCTTCGCTGACCTGGTACTGATTACGCTCCAACAGGCGGCGCAACGCGGAGCGGATGATTGTTTCGTCTTCGACGATCAAAATATGCGGCATTGATTCAGTTCTCTCGACGGTCTCAGTTCACAGCGGACGTCGCTTCGACATGACGCGGTAGTGTCACCCGAATACGGGTCCCGCGTTGGCTCTGAATGTCAGCCGGGCTGTCGATGGTGATTTGTCCATAATGCTCTTCAACGATGGAATAGACCAGTGCAAGGCCCAAGCCGGTGCCTTCGCCAGGGTCCTTGGTGGTGAAGAAAGGTTCGAACAATCGGTCCATGATGTTCTTCGGAATTCCGCTGCCTTCGTCTTCAACGATCAGGTCGACCGTGTGCTCGCTGGCTTCGCTCTTGACCCGCACGGCGCTGCCGGCAGGCGAGGCGTCGCGGGCGTTTGAGAGCAGGTTGATCAACACTTGTGCCAGGCGCTGCGGGTCACCGTCGACCCAATGGTCGGGGTCGCACAGGTTGTAAAACTGCACCTCAAAGTTGCGCCGATTCAAGGCCAGCAGACCAATGGCGTCCTGCGCCACTTCGGCCAGACAGACGGGCTCGTCATTGTGCTGATGGCTGCCCGCGTGGGCGAAACTCATCAGCGACTGCACAATGCGTGAGATGCGCTTGGTCTGCTCAAGGATCTGGCTGCTGATCTCGGTCAGTTCGCCGTCGTCCTCGCGCTCTTCGCGCAGGTTCTGCGCCAGGCAAGCGATGCCGGTCACCGGGTTGCCGATTTCATGGGCCACGCCCGCGGCCAGTCGCCCAATGCTGGCCAGCCGCTCGGAGTGCACCAGTTTGTCTTCGAGCATCTGTGTTTCGGTCAAGTCTTCGACCAGTAACACCAGGCCACTGTTACCCGGTGCCAGCGGTTCATCAATGGCCGCTTTGTGCAGGTTCAACCAGCGGGTTTGGCCGTCGAGGGCCAGATGCTGCTTGTGCAAGTGCTCGTCGGGCAGGTCGATAAAGCCCTGCAACAATTCGCGCCACGGGTTGCCCAGGGTGTTCAGGCGTGAACCGACCACCCGCTGGGCGGGAATGCTGGTCAGTTCTTCCATGGCTTTGTTCCACATCAGGATCTCTTGATCCTTGGCCAGCGAGCACACGCCCATGGGCAGCTCTTGCAGCGTTTGGCGGTGATAGCGGCGCAAGGCATCGAGTTCGGCGGCCAGGCCGGTCAGGCGTGAGTGGTAATCCTCAAGCCGGCTTTCGATGAAGTGGATGTCTTCGGTGACGTAGTTCTCGCCGCCTGATTTGTAAGGCAAAAAGGTTTCAACCATGTCTTGGGCAACGCTGGGACCCATCAGGCCGGACAGGTTGGCTTCGATCCGGTCACGCAAGCGCCGCAAGGCGTACGGCCGCCGCTCGTCGAAGGGCAAGTACAGGTCGCGCAAGGCTTGCTCGACTTCCTTTTGCGCGGCCTTGGCGCCCAGAGGTTTGGCCAGTTGGGTAGCAAATTCTTGCGGGGAGGCGGCATGCAGTTCGCGACGTTGCGGGCGACGCACGTTGTCTACCGCACAGGCTTCGGCGGCGCTGGCTTCTTCGGGGCTGGCGTTGGTGAACAAGGAGATCAGGGTGAACATCAGAACGTTGGCGGCGAGCGAGGCGATGGCCGCCATGTGCCAGCTGGTATCGTCCAGCACGTAGATCATGTCGAGCCACGGGATGTAGAAACCCTGGAAGTTGCCGATTAGCGGGAACAGCATACTGCCCATCCACACCACGATCCCGGCCAGCAACCCGGCTATGAAGCCGCGGCGGTTTGCCGTTGGCCAGTACAGGACCGAGAGTACGCCCGGCAGGAACTGCAAGGTGGCGACAAAGGCGACGATGCCCAAGTTGGCGAGGTCTTGCTCGGCGCCCAGCAGCAGGTAAAACCCGTAGCCGGCCATGATGATTGCCACAATCAGCGCGCGGCGGGTCCACTTCAGCCAGCGGTAGATGTTGCCTTCTGCAGGTGGTTGATAGAGCGGCAGCACCAGGTGGTTGAGCGCCATGCCCGACAACGCCAGGGTGGTGACGATGATCAACCCGCTGGACGCCGAAAGCCCGCCGACATAGGCCAGTAATGCCAAAGCTTTGCTGTTGGCCGTGATGCCAATCCCCAGGGTGAAGTACTCAGGGTTGGTGGTGACGCCCAGCTTGAGCCCGGCCCAGAGAATCAGCGGCACGGCCAGGCTCATCAACAGCAGGAACAGCGGCAGGCCCCAGCTGGCGCTGACCAGCCCGCGCGGATTTAGGTTTTCGGTGAAGGTCATGTGATACATGTGCGGCATCACGATGGCCGAGGCAAAAAACACCAGCAGCAAGGTGCGCCAAGGGCCTTCTTGCAGCGGGGTGTGCAGGGCGGCGAGGGCGGTCTGGTTTTGCAGCAGCCAGACTTCCAGTTGCTGCGGGCCACCAAACACGCCGTAAAGCGCATAAAGGCCAACCCCGCCGATGGCGACCAGCTTGATCACCGACTCAAAGGCAATGGCAAACACCAGCCCTTCGTGCTTTTCACGCGTGGCGATGTGCCGTGAACCGAAGAAAATTGTGAACAGGGTAATCATCGCGCAGAAGCTCAGGGCTACGCGGTGTTGCACCGGTTCTCGGGTCAGGATGCTGATGGAGTCGGCCACGGCCTGAATTTGCAGGGCCAGCAGCGGTAACACGCCGATCAGCATGAAAATCGTGGTCAGCGCGCCCGCCCATGAACTGCGAAAGCGAAACGCAAACAAGTCTGCCAGCGAAGACAGCTGGTAGGTGCGGGTGATTTTTAAAATAGGGTAGAGCAACACGGGCGCCAGCAAGAACGCGCCGGACACCCCGAGGTAGCTGGATAAAAAGCCGTAACCGTATTCATACGCCAGGCCCACGGTGCCGTAGAACGCCCAGGCGCTGGCGTAAACACCCAGCGACAAGGTGTAAGTCAGCGGGTGGCGAATGATCGCACGCGGGATCATGCCGCGCTCACTGATCCACGCCACTGCAAACAGCACCAGCAAATACGCGGCGCTGACCAGCACCATCTGGGTCAGGCTAAAGCTCATCGGCATCTTTTTGGCTCTGAAGAATAAAGGTCACAACGATCAGAATCAGCCAAAGCAGATACGGCCTGTACCAGGCGCCCGTCGCGTCAATCCACCAATCCATGATGGCGGGGGAAAACAGGTAGATCCCGACAACCAGCAACAGGACCAATCGATAGATATACATCCTGCCCTCACTTTTGCTGGCCGCATGCCCTAAAAACGTGCGGCGATGGTAACGGATGGTTGGCAACCTGCAAGGGCTGTCAGCGTAATTGCGCCTCGGCCAGGGTGAGCGTGCGCGGGATCAGCCCGGCATTCCAGTGCGCAATGCCCCAATCGAGGATCTCACGCGGGCTGGCGCCATCAAGGCTTTCGTCCGGGGCCTGGCCCAGTGCACGCAGGGCGCGAAGCAGCAGGGGCGAGGCTTGATCGGGTGTCAGCGGCGGCGAGCGGTACGATTTGCCCAGCTTGTGGCCGTCGGGTTGAACGATCAGCGGCACGTGCAGGTAGCGAGGCTGTAATAACCCGAGCAACTCTTGTAGGTATAGCTGACGCGGTGTGGAGTCGAGCAGGTCGGCGCCGCGCACAATATCAGTGACCCCTTGCCAGGCATCATCGAGCACCACCGCCAGTTGGTAGGCGTACAAGCCGTCGCGGCGGCGGATAATAAAGTCACCAGCTTCACGGCCCAAATGCTGGCGGAAGGTGCCTTGTACGCGGTCTTCAACGGCGTATTCAAGCTCCGGCACGCGCAGGCGAATGGCGGCGTTTTCCATCGAGTGGCCGGCGTTACGGCATAGCCCAGGGTAAATCCCGTTGTAACCTTCGAGTTGTTTGCGCGAGCAGGTACAGGCATAGGCCAGGCCCTGGTTGAACAAGCGGTCTACAACCTGTGCGTAGGCGTCATGGCGCTCGCTTTGACGAACCAGTTCACCGTCCCACTCAAACCCATAGCGTTGCAGGGCGTCGAGTATGGCGGCTTGAGCGCCGGGCATTTCACGCGGCGGGTCGAGATCTTCCATACGCAACAACCAGCGCCCGCCTACGGAGCGTGCGTCAAGGTACGAGGCGAGGGCGGCCACCAGCGAGCCGAAGTGCAAATGACCGCTGGGCGTCGGGGCGAAGCGCCCGATGTAGGAGGGGTTTGGAACAGCCGTCATGGCATAAATCCTGTAGCCGCTGCCAAAGGCTGCGATGGGGTGCGTAGCAGCCCTGGTGTTTTGAAGGCCCTTCGGTCCTTATCGCAGCCTGCGGCAGCGGCTACAGGGCTGGAAGAGCAAATTACAGAAACAAAAATGGGGCGTTCGCACGCCCCATTGGGTCAGGCCGGCGATTACTTGCCGACTTGTTTTTCCTTGATTTCAGCCAAGGTTTTGCAGTCTACGCACATGTCCGCCGTCGGGCGGGCTTCGAGTCGGCGAATACCGATTTCGACGCCGCAAGACTCGCACCAACCGTACTCTTCGTCTTCGATCAGTTGCAGGGTCTTGTCGATTTTCTTGATGAGTTTGCGCTCGCGGTCGCGGGCTCGCAGTTCCAGGCTGAATTCTTCTTCCTGGCTGGCGCGATCAGCTGGGTCAGGAAAGTTGGCCGCTTCGTCTTTCATATGATCAACGGTGCGGTCGACTTCCTGCATCAAGTCCTGTTTCCACTTTTGCAGAATCTTGGTGAAGTGCTTGCGCATAGGCTCGCCCATGTACTCTTCACCCGGCTTTTCAACGTAGGGCTCGAAGCCGCTAAGCGATTGAGTATTCTGTTGCTGTGCTTGTGTGGGCATGAAATGGACCGCCTCTGTTCTTCTAATCCATTGCGCAGGATTGCAACATCACCGACACCTGCCGGCCCTGCGGCTGCAAGCGGGCGAACTTACCAGATCAATTCGGGCCGCGCTACTCCCGGTTGTCTAGCCTGTTGTCAGCGATCGTGTACAAAGCCTGTCGTACTTAAGATTAGTGGCAAATTAATATTTTAGCCGAGCTATGACCGGGGCTTGCGCCGTTTGGTTCTACGCACGGGCAGTCTAAGACTCTATTTCGCTCTCCCTTGTGACAGTGCTTGGGTAGAATCGGACTTTTGCTTACCCAGGAAGGCAGGCTCATGGCTCAGTCTTACAGTGCGCGCAGCCGCGCGATCGAACCATTCCACGTCATGGCGTTGTTGGCGCGTGCCAACGAGTTGCAGGCGGCGGGGCACGATGTAATTCACCTGGAGATTGGCGAGCCCGATTTCACCACGGCTGAGCCGATTATCGCGGCGGGCCAGGCCGCCCTGGCCGCGGGTAAAACCCGTTACACCGCAGCACGCGGCTTGCCTGAGTTGCGCGAAGCAATTTCCGGGTTTTATCAACAGCGTTACGGCTTGAACATCGACCCTTCGCGCATTCTGATCACCCCAGGTGGCTCTGGTGCTTTGCTTTTAGCCAGCAGCCTGCTGGTTGATCCGGGAAAACACTGGTTGCTTGCAGATCCGGGCTACCCCTGTAACCGGCATTTCTTACGCTTGGTTGAAGGGGCCGCACAGTTGGTACCGGTCGGCCCTGATGTTCGTTACCAGTTGACGGCCGACCTGGTTGAACGCCACTGGGATCAAGACAGTGTGGGCGCGCTGGTCGCGTCCCCGGCGAACCCGACCGGAACCCTCTTGAGCCGTGAAGAGCTGGCGGCCTTGTCGGCCGCGGTCAAGGCGCGTGGCGGACATTTGGTGGTGGATGAGATCTATCACGGCCTGACCTACGGCTGTGAGGCCGCCAGTGTGCTTGAGGTGGATGACAGCGCTTTTGTGCTCAACAGTTTCTCCAAGTATTTCGGTATGACCGGCTGGCGTCTGGGCTGGCTGGTGGCGCCACCTGAGGCCGTCGCAGACCTGGAAAAGCTCGCGCAGAACCTCTACATCAGCGCTCCGAGCATGGCGCAATATGCCGCGCTGGCGTGTTTTGAACCGCAAACGCTGGCCATTTTGGAAGAGCGTCGCGCCGAGTTTGGACGCCGTCGTGACTATCTACTGCCCGCGTTGCGAGCATTGGGATTCGGCATTGCCGTGGAGCCTGAAGGTGCGTTTTATTTGTACGCCGATATCAGCGCGTTCGGCGATGATGCCTTCGCTTTTTGCCGTCACTTCCTCGAAACCGAGCACGTTGCCTTCACTCCGGGTCTGGATTTTGGGCGTCATCAGGCCGGGCATCACGTACGCTTTGCCTACACCCAGAGTTTGCCGCGCCTACAGGAAGCGGTTGAGCGAATTGCCCGTGGCCTGCAGAGCTGGAAAAACTGATGCAGTTCTCTCCAGCCTTAGAAGAAGGGCGCCTGCTCAAGCGTTACAAACGTTTTTTGGCCGACATCGAAACCGTCACCGGCGAGCTGCTCACCATTCACTGCCCCAATACCGGTTCGATGCTCAATTGCATGGTCGAAGGCGGGCAAGTCTGGTTCAGCCGCTCCAATGACCCCAAGCGCAAATTGCCGGGTACGTGGGAGATCAGCGAAACCCCGCAAGGCCGTTTGGCGTGTGTGAACACCGGGCGTGCCAATCGTTTGGTCGAAGAAGCGCTGTTGGCCGGGGTGATCACCGAGCTAAATGGCTTTACCGCGCTCAAGCGTGAGGTGGCTTACGGGCAGGAAAACAGCCGGATTGATTTCCGCCTGGAGTACCCGGGGGGCTTTGCCTTTGTCGAAGTCAAAAGTGTCACGTTGGGTTTTGACGACACCCGTGTGGCGGCGTTTCCGGATGCGGTTACCCAACGCGGCGCCAAGCATTTGCGCGAGCTGGCCAGCCTGGCCCGTGAAGGCGTGCGGGCGGTGCAATTGTATTGCGTCAACCTGACCGGGATCGACGCGGTACGCCCGGCGCAAGAAATCGATCCGGGCTACGCGGCGGCTTTGCGTGAAGCGGTGGCGGCAGGTGTGCAGGTACTGGCCTATGGTGTCAGCCTGACGTCTGACGCGGTGGTGGTTGACCGCCGGTTAGACGTCATCCTCTGACTCATCGTGTGTCAGCCAGATCCCTTGGTTGTCTTCATGGCAGCCAAGGGCGGTCAAGAATTGCCCGGCGCAAGGCCCGGCCACGCATTCCCCGCTTTCAATCAAAAACAACGCAGCATGGGTCGCGCACTGGATCAGGCTGGCGCTCGGGTCGAGGAATTGGTTGGGTTGCCATTCCAGCGGCACACCACGGTGCGGGCAGCGATTTTTATAGGCGTAGACCTGACCGGCCCGGCGCACGACAAACAGGCGGATACCGTGCTGTTCAAAGCCCAGGCTGGCGCCTTCTGTCAGCGACGCTGAGGGGCACACATATTTCATTACAATCCTTAACCTACCCTGATGTATGAATCGATACGCGTGATGGCACGTGTTAAGAGGTTGACGTGCAAATGCAAACAATTATCAAATGGCGGGCTGCTCTGTGATGTGCTGTTTTGACTGGCGGCACTGCCGTTGCTCCGTTGAGCCCACTTATCAAGGAACGCCCCCGTATGCGCCTGAGTACCCGCCTGATAATGCTTTGTGCAGGCTTTATGATCAGTCATGTCAGCCTGGCTGACGAGTTGCCCCAACGCTGGGTCAGTGCCGGGGGCGCGCTTTCGGAGTGGGTCAGTGCTTTAGGCGCGGAGTCTAAATTGGTTGGGGTCGATACCACCAGCCAACATCCTGAATCACTTAAGTCGCTGCCCAGCATCGGGTATCAGCGGCAGCTGTCTGCTGAGGGGATTTTGAGCCTCAAGCCGGATGTCTTGATCGGCACCGAGGAAATGGGGCCACCGCCGGTGCTGGCGCAGATTCGTAACGCCGGTGTGCCGGTTGAAATGTTCTCGGCCGAAGCTGACCTGCCCACCCTTGAGGGCACTCTCGCGCACTTGGGGCGCCTGCTGGGGGATGAGGCTAAAGCGGCGCAGGTGTTCAAGGCGTATCAACAGCAACTGGAAGCGTTGCAGCAGCAGGTCAAACAGGCACAAGCCCATCACCAATCGCCGGGTGTGCTGCTGCTGTTGGGGCATGCGGGCGGTAAACCACTGGTTGCGGGCAAGGACACGGCGGCAGACTGGTTGCTGACTCAAGCGGGTGGTCACAACTTGGCCACGCACACGGGCTATAAAACCTTTTCCGTGGAAGCGCTGGCAGGTTTGAACCCTGACGTGCTGGTGTTTGCAGACCGTAGCCTGACAGGTGATGAGGCGCGCAAAGCGCTCATGAAGGAAAACCCGATTCTGGCCTCGCTCAAAGCGGCCAAAGACGGGCGAATTTATGAGCTCGACCCAACGCTACTGGTAGGCGGCTTGGGCCCGCGTTTGCCGGACAGCTTGAAGCAACTGACGGCTGAATTTTACCCAGCGGCTCCGGCCCACCCATGAGGACATTGGTTCAGCCTCGCCCTTTGTTTATCGGGCTGAGTGCGCTGTGTCTGATAGCCATCTGGTTGTCGTTGGCGTTGGGGCCGGTGAGTTTGCCGTTGCTCGATACCTTGCGTGCGGCCTTGCGCTTGATCGGCGTGCCGATTAATGGCGACGGGCTGGAACAGGCCGAGTTGATCCTGGGGCAGATTCGCTTGCCCCGCACGTTGCTCGGTTTGGCGGTGGGCGGTGTGCTGGCGTTATCCGGTGTGGCCATGCAGGGGCTATTCCGTAACCCTCTGGCTGACCCCGGCTTGGTGGGGGTGTCCAGTGGTGCATCCCTGGGTGCGGCGATAGCGATTGTCGGCGGTTCGGCCTTTGGCGGTTTGCCTGACGCGTTTGGCCCTTATTTACTGTCGATCTGTGCGTTTCTCGGCGGGTTGGGGGTGACGGCGTTGGTTTACCGGCTTGGCCGGCGCAATGGGCAAACCAGCGTGGCAGTGATGCTGCTGGCGGGTATCGCGCTCACGGCGCTGGCAGGCTCGACGGTGGGCTTGTTCACGTATTTGGCCGATGACGCGACGTTGCGCACCCTGACGTTCTGGAACCTGGGCAGCTTGAACGGCGCCAGTTATGCCCGTTTGTGGCCTCTGCTTTTTGTGACCGTGGCGGTATCCCTGTGGTTGCCACGCCGGGCCAGCGCGCTAAACGCCTTGTTGCTGGGCGAGTCCGAAGCCAATCACCTGGGCATCAATGTAGAAGGGCTCAAGCGCGAGTTGGTGTTCTGTACCGCGCTGGGCGTGGGCGCGGCCGTGGCAGCGGCGGGCATGATCGGCTTCGTCGGTTTGGTGGTGCCGCATTTGGTGCGACTGCTGGCCGGGCCGGATCATCGGGTGTTGTTACCTGCGTCGATACTGGCAGGCGCTGCTTTGCTGCTGTTTGCCGACCTGATTGCGCGCTTGGCCTTGGCGCCTGCGGAAATGCCGATTGGTATCGTGACCGCATTTTTGGGCGCACCGTTCTTCCTTTACCTGTTGTTGCGAGGCCGCCACTGATGCTGCGTACAGAAAACCTGCAGATTCGTCGCGGCCCCAAAAGCGTGCTGAATGACATTACCCTTGAGGTGCGGCCGGGTGAAGTGCTGGGTGTTCTGGGGCCCAATGGTGCCGGTAAAAGCACCTTGCTGGCGGCGTTGTGCGGTGAGTTGGCGCCGACTGAGGGACAAGTCTTTCTGGATCAGGATGCCTTGAGCCAGTGGAAGGGCGCCGAGCGGGCGCAACGTCTTGCCGTATTGCCACAAACATCGACCCTCGATTTTGCCTTTCGTGTTGAAGAGGTGGTCGGGATGGGTCGTTTGCCCCATCAGACCGGCACCGTGCGGGATGCTGAGATCATCTGCGCGGCGCTGGAGGCGGCTGATGTCGGGCATTTGGCGGGGCGCAGTTACCTGGCGTTGTCCGGTGGCGAGCGACAGCGGGTTCACCTTGCGCGGGTGCTGGCGCAGTTGTGGCCGGGGCAAAATGGGCAGACGTTGCTGCTCGATGAACCGACCTCGATGCTGGACCCTTTGCATCAGCACACAACCTTAAAAGCCATTCGTGCCTTTGCTGATCGTGGCGCTGCGGTGTTGATCATCCTGCATGACCTGAACCTCGCCGCGCGTTACTGCGATCGCTTGCTCTTGCTGGAAGACGGCTACCCGCGCGCCTTGGACAGCCCGCAAGTGGTGTTGCAGCCGCAGTCGCTCAAAGACGTATTCGGGCTGGATGTGTTGGTGCAGCCGCACCCTGAATTAGGGCACCCGGTAATTATTGCGCGCTGACAACTCAAGAAGGCTGCGAGATATCGCCGAGTAGGAGCTGCCGAAGGCTGCGATTTTTTGATCTTGAAAGTCAAAAGATCGCAGCCTTCGGCAGCTCCTACAGGAGGGGGCATACGCTGATCGGGTGTTTTTCAGGCAAAAAAAGACCCGGCAAGAGCCGGGTCAAATAACCGTGATTAGCCTGATGAGGAGATTTTCTGAGAGTCCGAACCAAGGGCCTTCCAGAAGATCGACTGGCCTCGCGACCAGATGGCGTAATAATAACAATTCTCATTTTCATGTCAACAACTGTTTTTCAGCTTTTTTTGCGCCACCGATAAACGGTGTGGGCTAGCCTTTTTTCAGCTTGAACAAATCCTCCACTTGCTCATTCAAAAACGCCTTTCTTTGTGGGGGGATGTCGTTCCAGTGAACGTCCAGCAGCGCGCCTTCAATGGCATAGAGCAGCACTTTGGACGCCCTGAAGCCCCTGGCTTTGACGGCCCGGTAAGCCTCGACAGCCCCGCGGCGCCTTAAATCCGAAGCGCTGTGGATTCCGACAGCGTGTAACCATTGCGCCGAGGTTTTCCCAAGGTTTTTTAGATGCTGGAGTTCATCTTGCATCAGCTCTCCTTGCGACGGCGTGAGCTCAGCGCTTATGAGTCAAGACAGGTGTGTTGAAGTGTAGCGGCTGATAAGAAAGCCGCCGTCCGTTAGTCGTTTTTGGAACAAGCAGACGCAAAAAGGGCAGGAGATGGCGTTAGGGCTGGGACAGGGGTTGATGCAAAGGCCCGAGCCAGAGCGCTTGCCTCAAATTACAGGCAACAGTCGCCAACGCCGGATAGGCGTTGGGGCGAATGTCGTATTTGTTTTATTTGGTGCGATAGCGCAAGCGTGTGCCGAAGTTGACCGACATCAGGATTTCATCTGCAGTCAGTTCGACCGGAAAGTACGCCCCTGAAATTTGCGCATGGGCCAGGCTGGCGCCTTCGATGCAGGCGTTACGCAAGTCCAGGCCGCGCAGGTCGGCAGAGCGAAAGTAGGCGTCGGTGAAGTCCACGCTGTCGGCATTTAGCTCGCGCAAATCCAGCCCGCGAAAGTCGCCGCCACGCATATCAATGTGTCCGGATGGACGCTGTTGGTTAAACCCGCTGATGTTGTCTTCATGCAGTAACGTGTAGAGCGCCGATTCAAGCAAGGCAGGGCGGCTCATGGGGCGTCTCCTGATGGATGTACATCAATATTATAGTGCCACTATTGGCGTGCCGCGAAACCCTTGCAGTTTCGCAGCACTGGCAAGCACTTACAGCCCTGGCAGGCGTTGGCGAATGTCGCTGATCAGGGTGTCCAGGCTTTTGCTGTTGTTGGTTTCAACCGGCTTGCTGCGCAGGACTTCATCTGCCCCGAGTGGCTCCCGGCTGGCTTGTTGCGCTCGCACAACGTCCATGGTCGCGTCAGACGGGTCGTTGCCTAGGTTATTGCGATGAGCCAGCCAGCCTTCGATGACGGCGTCTGGTGCGGTGCAGTCGAGGATCAGGCACGGCACGCCCGTGGCTTCGGCGACTTTGGCGGCAGCGTCGCGTTGTTCGCGTTTGAGGTAGGTGGCATCAATGACCACCGGGAAGCCCGCGCGCAGCACGATGTCGGCCAGTTCATGCAGTTTGTCGTAGGTCGCGGCACTGGCGTCAGCGCTATAAATGCCATGGCCAACGGTGTTGTCGCCGGTTTGCTCGCCAAACAATTGCTTGCGAACGACATCGGAGCGCAAACGAATGGCGCCCAGAGACTCAACCAAACGCATCGCAACAGAACTTTTGCCGACGGCTGAAACGCCGTGGGTAATAGTCAGGAAGCGTGAAGGGATGGTGCTGTAGCTTTCGGCCAGGTTGGCGTAGTTGCGGTACTGGCGCAGGGTGGCTGCGCGCTGCACTGCACTGGCTTCTGCCGGCATGCTGAACAGGCTGACTTTGGCACGCACCAGGGCCCGATAGGCTTTGTAGAAGTTCAGCAGCTCAAGCCCTTGGTAGTCGCCGGTCAACTCCAGGTACTGGCTGACAAAGCGGCGCGCCAGGCACTTCAGGCCGCGATCTTCAAGGTCCATGGCCAGAAAGGCGGTGTCGGCGTACACATCGGTAAAACGGAACGGCTCGTTGAATTCGATGCAGTCGAAAATCACCACTTTGCCGTCGATCATGGTGGCGTTGCCCAAGTGGATGTCACCGTGGCATTCGCGGATAAACCCTTGGGCCTTGCGTTGCTCTAGCAGCGGCTGGAGGCGGGTGAAGCTGGCTTCGGCCCAGGCTTGAAGGGCATCGAGCTGCAGCAGGTCTGCTTTGTCGGACAGGAAAGGGCGGATCTGTTCGAAGTTCTGACGCACCGGCTCCATGACGGCTTCAGGGGTGCCTTGGTGATGTTCCAGCGGGACATGCGGGGCATGTGTGTGGAAATGGGCAATTTGCTGCGCCATTTCGTCGATATGCGCAGCAGTCAGTTCGCCATTGGCCTGCAGCGTGCTCAGCAGCTGGCTTTGCGGGAATTGGCGCATTTTCAGCACGTACTCGATAGCCGGGCCTTCGCCGCCGAGTTGAGGCGCGTCGGCGCTGCCGGTGATCGGCAGTACGTCCAGGTACAGGCCTTCGGTCAGGCGCTGGTTGAGGCGCAGTTCTTCATTACAGAAGAATTCGCGGCCACTGAGTTCGGTGAAATCAAGAAAGCCGAAGTTAACCGGTTTTTTGATCTTGTAGGCGTAAGGGCCGGTGAGGATAACCCAGGAAATATGGGTCTCGATAACCTGAAACCCGTCGACTTCATGCGGGTACAAGCTCGGATTTTGTAGCGCGGCAATCAGGTTCTGGCTCACGATCGGTCCTTCTAAAGGCGGGAAAATTCAATGCGCCATTATGGCTGTTGAGAGCGGTCGTGCAAACCGCCGGACGCGCATGATGAACATGAGCAAAGTGCGTATAATCCCGCGCCATGACTCGAACTCGATCCCCTCGCTCCCGTTCCAAACGTCCTTCTGGTGGCCTTCGGCCCTGGCTGGGTTGGGCCCTAAAGCTCAGCCTCGTCGGCCTGGTGGTGCTGGCAGGTTTTGCTGTTTACCTCGATGCCATCGTGCAGGAGAAGTTCTCTGGCAAGCGCTGGACTATCCCGGCCAAGGTGTATGCCCGGCCGCTGGAGCTGTTCGTCGGCCAGAAACTCAGCAAGAACGACTTTTTGACTGAACTCGATGCACTCGGCTATCGCCGCGAAAGTGTGGCCAATGGCCCCGGTGCAGCCTCGGTGAATGGCAACACGGTTGACTTGAATACCCGTGGTTTCCAGTTTTATGAAGGTGCCGAAAAGGCGCAGCCGGTACGAGTACGTTTTTCTGGCGATTATGTGTCGGAGCTGACCTCGACCAACGGCGCCAAGTTGCCCGTGGTGCGGCTTGAGCCGTTGCTGATTGGCGGCCTTTATCCGAAAAACCTCGAAGACCGGATTCTGATCAACATTGATCAAGTACCGCCGTACCTGCTCGATACGCTGGTAACGGTAGAAGACCGCGATTTTTATCATCACTTCGGCGTGTCGCCCAAGTCGATCGTCCGTGCCCTGTGGGTCAACACCTCGTCCGGGCAAATGCGCCAGGGCGGCAGTACGTTGACTCAACAATTGGTCAAGAACTTCTTCCTGACCAACGAGCGCAGCCTCAGCCGCAAGCTGACCGAAGCGATGATGGCGCTGCTGCTTGAAATGCATTACGACAAGCGCGAGATCCTTGAGGCTTACCTCAACGAAGTGTTTGTGGGGCAAGACGGCCAGCGTGCGGTGCACGGATTTGGTCTGGCCAGCCAGTTCTTCTTCAGCCAGCCGTTGTCCGAGCTCAAGCTGCATCAGGTGGCGTTGCTGGTGGGCATGGTTAAAGGGCCGTCGGCGTATAACCCGCGTCGTTACCCTGAACGTGCGCTTGAGCGGCGTAACCTGGTGCTCGACTTGCTGGAGCAGCAGGGCGTGGCGACGGCCGAGCAAGTCGCTGCGGCTAAAAAGATGCCGCTGGGCGTGACCAAGCGAGGCAGCCTTGCAGACAGCTCATTCCCGGGCTTCCTGGATCTGGTTAAACGTCAATTGCGTGAAGACTACCGCGACGAAGACTTGACCGAAGAGGGGCTGCGGATCTTCACCAGTTTTGACCCGATCTTGCAGATGAAGTCTGAAGCGGCCGTGGGTGACACCTTCAAGCGTCTGGCTGGACGCAAAGGCGCAGACGAAGTTGAAGCGGCGATGGTGGTTACCAACCCTGAAACCGGTGAGGTTCAGGCGTTGATTGGCAGTCGTCTGCCGGGCTATGCAGGCTTTAACCGTGCGCTGGATGCGGTGCGCCCGATTGGTTCGCTGGTCAAGCCTGCGGTGTATTTGACCGCACTTGAGCGACCAAGCCAGTTCACGCTGACCAGTTGGTTGTCGGATGAGCCGATATCGATCAAAGGGGCAGATGGCCAGGTCTGGACGCCGCAGAACTATGACCGTCGCTCTCACGGCACGATCTTCCTTTATCAGTCGATGATGAACTCTTTCAACCTCGGGACTGTGCGGCTCGGGCAGCAGGTCGGCGTGCCTAACGTGCTCAAGACGCTGGCGCGGTTGGGGGTTGAGCGTGAATTCCCGGCCTTCCCGTCCATGTTGCTGGGCGCTGGTGCGCTGAGCCCGATGGAAGTGGCAACGATTTATCAGACGCTGGCCAATGGCGGCTTTAATACACCGATGCGCGGCATTCGCAGTGTGCTGACGGCTGAAGGCGAGCCGCTGAAACGTTACCCGTTCCAGATCCAGCAGCGCTTTGATCCGGCCTCTATCTACTTGATCCAGACGGCGATGCAGCATGTGATGCGCGAAGGGACCGGGCGTTCGGTCTATAACGTATTGCCGAAAAGCCTCACGCTGGCGGGTAAAACCGGTACCAGTAACGACTCGCGTGATAGCTGGTTCGCAGGCTTCAGCCAGGATCTGCTGGCGGTGGTGTGGCTGGGGCGTGATGACAACGGTAAAACTCCGTTTACCGGTGCGAGCGGCGCCTTGCAGGTGTGGACCAGTTTTATGAGTAAAGCCGATCCGTTGCCGCTGGATATGCCGCAGCCAGACAACATTGTTAAAGCCTGGATTGATCCGCATACCGGGCAAGGGTCTGATGCGAGCTGCCCGGGCGCTGTGCAGATGCCGTATATTCGCGGCAGTGAACCGCCTGCTGGAGCCGGTTGTGGTGCGCAAGCACCCGCGACAGGTGAAGCGGTGATGGATTGGGTCAAGGGCTGGTTGAATTAAGCAAAGAGGGTGTGACGTGAACAAGTGGTGGATTCCGGCTGTTTCAGCCCTGGCTTTGCTCAATGGTTGCGCGAGCGTACCGCAGGGCTCTATCCCTGTTGTCGACTCCGGTGTTCGGGTGTCGAACAGCGAACGTGTTTCGGCGCAGCGTACGACCCGTAATTATCCACAGGCCACTGCGCCGCGTGCTGCTCAGACTCAGGCAATCCCTCAGGATTCAGGTGTGGTGGTGATGGTGCCGGGTGGTGGAGCGGCGGTTTCGACGCCGATTCAGACCCAGCCGATCACGCCGGGGCCGATTACCCCCGGCCCGGCGGCACCGATCAGCACCGGCAGCTATGCGCCGACAACGACTTACACCGCGCCGGCACCGATTACGCCGAGTGGCATTCCGTCCAGCAGTGGCGGCTTGGCAGCAGATGAACAGCTGGATGGGCCGGTGTTGGCGTTGCTGACGACTGCTCAACAACAGCAGGCGAGTGGCGACCTCAATGGCGCCTCGTCGAGCCTTGAGCGGGCGCAGCGCGTGGCGCCACGCGAACCGCAGGTGCTGTACCGTCTGGCAGAGGTGCGTATGGCGCAAGGGGATGCGGCTCAGGCTGAGCAGTTTGCCCGCCGTGGTTTGACCTTTGCGAGCGGTCGTCCTGACTTGCAGGCGAGCTTGTGGGGCTTGATTGCTCAAGCGCGTGATAAACAAGGTGATGCGGCTGGCGCTGCATTGGCCCGTCAAAAAGCCAGGTAAGTTTCTGATGGATGCTCGTTTTGCGGCGATTGCCGACCAATTATTGCTGATTGAACGTGAATTGCGTGTGCAGGGCTGGTGGGACGACGTATCTCCCAGTGTTGAAGCGCTGAGCAGTGTTGAGCCTTTTTCGGTCGACACGCTGGACTTTCACCAGTGGCTGCAATGGATTTTCCTGGTGCGGATGAAGCAGATCCTTGAACAGGATCTTCCTCTGCCCAAGGTCTCGGGCATTCTGGAGATGGCCGAGATGGTGTATGCCGAGCGCCCTCAAGAGAGCCTTGGATTGCGGGCTGAGCTGAAAAAGTTCGACCAACTGATCACTGACGCTGGTTAATTGCCTGGCTGCCGGTTTTTCCGGCAGTCTTGCGCATATTTCTACCGCTTTGCGCCATCTAGGCGAGTTTTATCCCTTCTCAAGCTCCTTTCTTCTACGTTCTCATGCGCTTAGTTGGAAAAAAGCGCAATTATTGCTTGACTTGGAAGGGCTGAAACACAAGAATCCAGACACCGCTGTACAGGGACTGCCAGAAGCAGACCCTCTCAGCAGATCATGAGGCGCATACCCGCGCCGACCTGTTACACCCGCAACGCGTTACCTCGCGCTGGGTGGGAAAACCCCGCAATATTTGGGGCGCTCCCAATACTTGCTCAGTCAGTGCTGACGTAGTCGGCGACCACCGTCGCTCATGCTCTGCTGAGAAGTAAACCTATTAAGACCCGTTCGTATTTTGTGAGCGGAATTCTGGCGTTTTAGAGGTGAACAACGTGGAGCTTTTATCTGGCGGTGAGATGCTCGTCCGCTTTTTGCGCGACGAAGGTGTCAACTATATCTACGGGTACCCTGGTGGTGCTCTCCTGCATGTCTACGACGCACTGTTCAAAGAACCGGAAGTTACCCACATCCTGGTTCGTCACGAACAAGCTGCTACCCATATGGCTGACGGTTACGCCCGTGCCACCGGTAAAGCCGGTGTGGTACTGGTGACTTCCGGGCCGGGTGCTACCAACGCTATAACCGGTATTGCTACTGCCTACATGGACTCCATTCCGATGGTGATCATTTCTGGCCAGGTGCCTAGCACTATGGTCGGGACCGATGCCTTCCAGGAAACCGACATGATCGGTATCTCGCGTCCTATCGTGAAGCACAGCTTCATGATCAAGCACGCGTCGGAAATCCCGGAAGTCATGAAAAAGGCGTTCTACCTCGCGCAATCCGGTCGTCCTGGTCCGGTCGTGGTCGATATCCCGAAAGACATGACCAACCCGGCTGAAAAGTTCGAATACGTTTTCCCTAAAAAAGCCAAACTGCGTTCTTACAGCCCGGCTGTACGTGGGCACTCGGGGCAAATCCGCAAAGCAGTAGAAATGCTCTTGGCGGCCAAGCGTCCGGTTCTTTACGCAGGTGGCGGCGTTATTTTGGGTGGCGGTGCTGCACCGTTGACCGAACTGGCGAAAATGCTCAACGTCCCCGTGACCAATACGCTGATGGGCTTGGGTGCCTACCCTGGCACAGACCGTCAGTTCATTGGCATGCTCGGCATGCATGGCAGCTTTACCGCCAACATGACCATGCACAACGCGGACGTGATTCTGGCGGTGGGTGCGCGCTTTGATGACCGTGTTATCAACGGTGCTTCCAAGTTCTGCCCTAACGCCAAGATCATCCATGTTGATATCGACCCGGCGTCCATCTCTAAAACCATCAAGGCAGACGTGCCAATTGTCGGCCCGGTCGACAGCGTGTTGACCGAAATGGTTGCGATCCTCAAGGACATTGGCGAGAAGCCAAACCCTGAAGCGGTTGCCACCTGGTGGAAGCAGATTGATGAGTGGCGCGGCGATCGCGGATTGTTCCCTTACGACAAGGGCGACGGCAGCAAGATCAAGCCACAAGCTGTGATCGAGATGCTCTGCGAAGTGACCAAGGGCGATGCGTATGTCACGTCCGACGTGGGCCAGCACCAGATGTTTGCGGCTCAGTACTATCGCTTCAACAAGCCTAATCGCTGGATCAACTCTGGCGGTCTGGGCACGATGGGTTTCGGTTTCCCGGCGGCAATGGGTGTGAAACTGAGTTTTCCAGATGATGACGTCGCGTGTGTAACAGGCGAGGGCAGCATCCAGATGAACATTCAGGAGTTGTCGACGTGCTTGCAGTACGGTCTGCCGGTCAAAATCATCAGCTTGAACAACGGTGTTCTGGGGATGGTTCGTCAGTGGCAAGACATGAACTATGGCAGCCGTCACTCGCACTCTTATATGGAATCGCTGCCTGACTTCGTCAAGCTGGCTGAGGCGTATGGGCATGTGGGTATTCGGATTACCGATCTCAAAGACCTGAAGCCGAAAATGGAAGAAGCCTTTGCCATGAAAGATCGCCTGGTATTCCTGGATATTCAGGTGGATACCAGTGAGCACGTTTACCCGATGCAGATCAAAGATGGCTCCATGCGCGACATGTGGCTGAGCAAGACGGAGCGTACTTAATCATGCGGCACATTATTTCTTTGCTTCTTGAAAACGAACCCGGTGCTCTGTCTCGCGTTGTTGGGCTTTTCTCGCAACGTAACTACAACATCGAAAGCCTGACGGTGGCTCCAACAGAAGACCCGACCTTGTCGCGTCTGACGCTGACCACGGTAGGTCACGATGAAGTGATTGAGCAAATCACCAAGAACCTGAACAAGCTGATCGAAGTGGTCAAGCTGGTGGATCTGTCAGAGAGCGCTCACATCGAGCGTGAGCTGATGCTGGTCAAAGTCAAGGCAACCGGTGCCCAGCGGGCAGAAATCAAACGCACTACAGACATATTTCGTGGGCAAATTGTCGACGTCAGTAGCAGCGTTTATACCGTACAGTTGACGGGCACCAGCGATAAGCTCGACAGTTTTATCCAGTCGATTGGTACCGCCTCGATCCTGGAAACAGTTCGCAGTGGCGTGACGGGTATTGCCCGTGGCGACAAAGTACTCAGCATCTAAAACTTACAAGTGCTAACGGCCTGAATGGCCTGGATACATAAAGGAAAATCATGAAAGTTTATTACGACAAAGACTGCGACCTTTCGATCATCCAGGGCAAAAAAGTAGCCATTATCGGTTACGGCTCCCAAGGTCACGCTCAAGCGTGCAACCTGAAAGACTCCGGTGTAGACGTTACTGTTGGTCTGCGCAAAGGTTCGGCCACTGTCGCCAAAGCTGAAGCTCACGGTCTGAAAGTAACTGACGTTGCCAGCGCTGTTGCCGCTGCTGACCTGGTCATGATTCTGACTCCGGACGAGTTCCAGTCGTCTCTGTACAAGAACGAAATCGAGCCGAACATCAAGAAGGGCGCTACCCTGGCCTTCTCCCACGGTTTCGCGATTCACTACAACCAGGTTGTTCCGCGTGCTGACCTCGACGTCATCATGATCGCGCCAAAAGCGCCGGGCCACACTGTACGTTCCGAATTCGTTCGTGGCGGCGGTATTCCTGACCTGATCGCGATCTACCAGGACGCGTCGGGCAACGCCAAAAACGTTGCACTGTCTTACGCTTCGGGCGTGGGCGGTGGTCGTACCGGTATCATCGAAACCACATTCAAAGACGAAACCGAAACTGACTTGTTCGGCGAACAAGCTGTTCTGTGTGGCGGTACTGTTGAACTGGTTAAAGCTGGCTTCGAAACACTGGTTGAAGCAGGCTACGCGCCAGAAATGGCTTACTTCGAGTGCTTGCACGAGCTGAAGTTGATCGTTGACCTCATGTACGAAGGCGGTATCGCCAACATGAACTACTCGATCTCCAACAACGCTGAATACGGCGAGTACGTGACCGGCCCAGAAGTGATCAACGCTGAATCCCGTCAAGCAATGCGTAACGCTCTGAAGCGCATTCAAGACGGTGAATACGCGAAGATGTTCATCAGCGAAGGCGCTACTGGCTACCCTTCGATGACTGCCAAGCGTCGTAACAACGCTGCACACGGTATCGAAGTGATCGGCGAGCAACTGCGCTCGATGATGCCTTGGATCGGTGCTAACAAAATCGTCGACAAAGCTAAAAACTAAGTCAGTACGATCTTGAAAAAACGCGGCCATGGCCGCGTTTTTTCGTTTAAGCGGCAGCTTCTGGTATAAAGCAGGAACGTTTGCGGGTGACAGTTGGTCTGCAAGCTTCTATTGAAACTTTCCATATCGTTGCAAGGTAATGTCCATGAGCGAACGTCCCGAAGAGCCAAAACAGGCTTCTGACGCCGATAGCCTGCTGCCTATCGATGAGCATGTCGAAGAAGGGCATGACGCTGAAGGCCGTAAGGTCCGGCATCGTGGTATCTATCTGCTGCCCAATCTTTTTACAACGGCAAACCTGTTTGCCGGTTTCTACTCCATCATCAGCTCAATGAGTGCGCAAAGCGCAATGAGCGCTGGTGATGCTGCGGGCGCAAGCAAGTATTTTGCATTTGCCGCCATCGCGATTTTTGTCGCCATGGTGCTGGACGGCCTTGATGGCCGGGTTGCCCGTATGACTCATACTGAAAGTGCCTTTGGCGCCGAGTATGATTCCTTGTCTGACATGGTTGCTTTTGGCGTGGCGCCAGCGCTGCTGGCGTTTGGTTGGGCGCTGGGCGACATGGGCAAGGTCGGCTGGATGGTGGCCTTCATTTATGTAGCAGGCGCGGCGTTGCGTCTGGCTCGCTTCAATACGCAGGTCGGTACAGCAGACAAGCGTTATTTCATCGGTCTGGCCAGCCCGGCTGCGGCGGGTGTTGTGGCCGGTATTGTTTGGGCGTTCAGCGATTACGGGATCCAGGGATCGAAAATGTCCTTCCTGGTGGCCTTGTTGGTGGCTGCGGCGGGCATGCTGATGGTCAGCAACATCAAGTACAACAGCTTCAAGCAGCTGGATTTGAAAGGGCGCGTGCCATTTGTGGCGATCCTGGCGGTGGTGCTGGTGTTCGCTGTGGTGTTCAGCGATCCGCCGCGTATTCTGCTGCTGGCTTTCCTGGTGTATGCCGCTTCGGGCCCGATTCAATATTTATTGCATCTGCGCCGTAACAAAACCGGCGAGTGATGTAATTTCCCCCAAACTCCGTAGTCTATTGGTCCATCAGCCCTCCAATACTACGGAGTTGTCATGCTCATCAAGCTGCCTAAAGCGTCCGACTGCAAAGAGTCGGACGTCACCCCTGAGTCCTTCTATTTATCTCGCCGCGCATTGTTGGGCAGCTCGCTTGCAGGATTAGCCGTGAGCGCACTGCCGCGTTGGGCGAATGCCACTGATGCTTCGCGTTACGCAGATGTTGATCCGGGCAAGGCGCCGGGCTGGTTTGCTGAAAAACTCCCGCAGACCCAGTGGCAGGCAGTGACAGTCAAAGGGGAGGCCATTACGCCTTTCAAAGACGCCACGCACTACAACAATTTCTATGAGTTTGGTACTGACAAAGGCGATCCGGCGCAATACGCCGGCGCTTTGAAAACCGAGCCATGGACGGTGGTCGTGGATGGCGAGGTGGGTAAGCCTGGGCGTTATGCCCTTGAGGACTTTATGAAGCCCTACCAGTTGGAGGAACGCATCTATCGGTTGCGCTGTGTAGAAGCGTGGTCAATGGTCATTCCCTGGATGGGGTTCCCCTTGTCAGCGTTGCTTAAGCAGGTTGAGCCCACATCGAAAGCTAAATACATACGCTTTGAAACCTTGAAGGACCCGAAAGTCATGCCAGGCCAGCGCTCTGACTTTGCGTTGATTGATTGGCCCTATGTAGAAGGCTTGCGTCTGGATGAGGCGATGAATCCGTTGGCCATATTGGCGGTGGGGATGTATGGCCGCGAGTTGCCTAATCAGAATGGCGCGCCTCTTCGTTTGGTTGTCCCGTGGAAGTATGGCTTCAAGAGTGTGAAGTCGATTGTGCGAATCAGCCTGGTTGAGGAGCAGCCGAAAACCACTTGGCAGAGTATTGCGGCTAATGAATACGGCTTCTATGCCAATGTGAACCCGCAAGTCGATCACCCTCGCTGGACGCAAGCGCGTGAGCGGCGCCTACCGAGCAGCTTGTTTAGTCCTAATGTGCGGGATACGCAGATGTTCAATGGCTATGCCGATGAAGTCGCCTCTCTATATACAGGCCTGGATCTGCGGAAGAATTACTGATGAAGTTTCCACTGTGGCGTCTCGGTGTATTTATAGCGGCGGCAGTCTGGCCTTTGTACTGGCTCTATGAGGCATGGAGCTTTGCCTTGGGGCCGGATCCCGGAAAGGTGTTGGTTGATCGGCTGGGGCTTGGGACACTGGTCTTGTTGCTGGTGACGTTATGCATGACGCCCCTGCAAAAGCTGACGGGCTGGCCGGGGTGGATTGCGGTCCGCCGCCAGATCGGGTTGTGGTGTTTTGCCTACGTGATGCTGCACCTGTGCGCCTACTTGTTCTTTGTGCTTGGGCTTGACTGGTCCCAGTTGGGGGTTGAGCTGAGCAAGCGGCCCTACATTATTGTCGGCAGCTTGGGCGCTCTATGTTTGTTGGCGCTGGCGGTGACCTCCAATCGTTACAGTCAAAGGCGAATGGGGGCGAGCTGGAAGAAGTTGCATCGCCTGGTATACGTGGTTGTGGGGTTGGGTCTTTTGCATATGCTGTGGATTGTGCGTGCTGACCTGAAAGAGTGGTCGATCTATGCCTTTATAGGTGCATGCCTTTTACTGCTGCGGATCCCGCCGGTGATGCGTCGGATCCCTCGTCTATATAAGAAGAAACCAGTAGTGGCCACTTAATTCAAATTAACCCTTGACTCAGAATTCTAGCGGCCTATAATTCGCACCACTTCCGGCGCAGTCGAAACGGAAAACTCCTTGAATATCAATGAGTTGGATGATTTTGACGATGCAAGCTTCAATTCATCGAAGCAGGAAATGAGGTGTTGACAGCAGCGTGTAACGCTGTAGAATTCGCCTCCCGCTAACGAGAGATCGAAAGCGCAAGTGGTTGATGTTACAAAGGAAACTTTGAAAACATCTTAAAATAACCGCTTGACAGCAACAGAGGCTGCTGTAGAA
>NZ_JASCPQ010000169.1:0-5630 GCF_029959305.1 Pseudomonas sp. PS01297 | reverse complement strand
GGCTTGCTCGCGATGCAGACGACTCATTCTTTCTGCAAAGCAGCGTTATCCGTATCGCGAGCAAGCCCGCTCCCACAAGGGTGGGCGTAGTGGTTAGCTAACGCGTTCCATATCAACGTGCGGAATGCCTGCTTCGAGGAATTCGTCGCTGACGATTTTGAAACCCAGGCGCTCATAGAACGGCGTTGCGTGCACTTGCGCGCTGAGCTGCTGCTTTTTGAGGCCGCGTTTTTCAGCTTCGCTGATCGCGGCCTGCATCAAGGCGTCGCCCACTTTGAGGCCGCGCCAGTCTTTGAGGACAGACACTCGTCCAATGTGGCCGTCCGGCAGCAGCCGGGCAGTACCAATCGGGAAATCGCCCTCATAAGCCAGAAAATGCACGGCATCTGCGTCGTCTGCGTCCCACTCAAGCTCTGGCGGGACTTGTTGTTCGGCAATAAACACCGCCTCACGAATGCGTCGAAGTTCGGCGTTGTCCTTATGCCAGTCGGCGACACGTACGTGAATGCTATTCATCGGCAAACCCCAGGCTTCCTTGTTTAACCAGCTCAAAGAGCAGGTTGCTTGCGTCTTCATCGGCCAGCCATGGGCCGAGGTTATCACTGTGCAGGGCATCGGCCGCGCAAATCATTTTCAGCAACTCGCGCAGTTTGCCCGGCAACAGGCGGCTTTGGCCGCTGGCGAACAACAGCAGGTCTTCGTCCACTTCAGACCAGGCCAGGCGTGCGCTCGGATTGCGGATCAGGATAGCGCCCTGTTCCAGGCTGTCGATCAGCTCGGGCTCTTCGAGTTCCGGGCCGACCACGAGTTCCGGGTAGCGTGGCTCGGTCATGAACTGGCCGAACCAGGTCAGCAGCATGCGCTCGTCGCTCATGTGCTCGGTCAGCAGGTTCTTCAGGCGGCCCAGAGCGTCGTGCTGAATCTGGTGCGGATCGCTTACAGGCTGCGCGTCAGCGTCAGTGTAGCGGTCTTCGTCCGGCAGATACTGGCTCAGGAAGTCGGTGAAGTGAGTCAGCACTTCGGCTGCGCTCGGGGCACGGAAACCGACCGAGTAGGTCAGGCAGTCGTCCACGGCAACGCCACAGTGGGCCAGGCGTGGCGGCAGGTAAAGCATGTCGCCGGGTTCCAGGGTCCACTCATCGGTGGCCTCGAACTCAGCCAGAATGCGCAGGTCGGCATGTTCCAGCAGCTTGCTGTCGGCGTCGCACATCTGGCCGATCTGCCAGTGGCGTTTGCCGTGGCCTTGCAGGAGGAACACGTCGTAGTTGTCGAAGTGCGGGCCAACGCTGCCGCCCGGGGCTGCATAGCTGATCATTACGTCATCGATGCGCCAGCTTGGCAGGAAGCGGAAGTTTTCCAGCAGTTCACCGACTTCCGGGACGAACTGGTCAACGGCTTGAACCAGCAGGGTCCACTCGCGCTCTGGCAGTTTGCCGAATTCGTCTTCTGCGAACGGGCCGCGGCGCAGTTCCCATGGGCGCTCGCCGTGCTCGATGATCAGGCGAGATTCGACTTCTTCTTCCAGCGCCAGACCGGCCAGTTCGTCGGCATCGATCGGGCTTTCGAAGTCAGGAATTGCCTGGCGGATCAGCAGTGGTTTTTTCTGCCAGTAGTCGCGCATGAACTCGCGCGCCGTGATGCCGCCCAGAAGTTGAAGAGGAGTATCAGGATTCATGTGTAACCTATTGAAAAAATGCGCTTTGTAATCAGGAATAAAAACGCCCGGCACGGCCGGGCGTTAATAGGTCGTTGCAGCGATCAGATACGCTTGGCTTGCTCGACCGCGTTGCCAATGTAGTTGGCAGGCGTCAGCAGCTTCAGCTCGGCCTTGGCCGCTTCCGGCATTTCAAGACCGTCGATGAACGTTTGCAGTGCTTCAGGGCTGATGCCCTTGCCGCGCGTCAGCTCTTTGAGCTTCTCGTACGGGTTTTCAATGTTGTAGCGACGCATCACGGTCTGGATTGGCTCGGCCAATACTTCCCAGCACGCGTCCAGGTCAGCAGCGATTTTTTGAGCGTTCAGCTCAAGCTTGCTGATGCCTTTGAGGCTGGCTTCGTATGCGATCACGCTGTGGGCGAAGCCGACACCGAGGTTACGCAGTACGGTGGAGTCGGTCAGGTCGCGCTGCCAGCGGGAGATTGGCAGTTTGCTGGCCAGGTGCTGGAACAAGGCGTTGGCGATACCCAGGTTGCCTTCTGAGTTTTCGAAGTCGATCGGGTTGACCTTGTGCGGCATGGTCGACGAACCGATTTCGCCCGCGATGGTGCGCTGCTTGAAGTAGCCCAAGGAGATGTAGCCCCAGATATCGCGGTCGAAGTCGATCAGGATGGTGTTGAAGCGCGCAATGGCGTCAAACAGCTCGGCAATGTAGTCGTGCGGTTCGATTTGCGTGGTGTACGGGTTGAAGCCCAGGCCCAACTCGTCTTCGATGAAGGCGCGGGCGTTGGCTTCCCAGTCGATCTGCGGGTAGGCCGACAGGTGGGCGTTGTAGTTGCCGACAGCGCCGTTGATTTTGCCCAGCAGCGGTACTGCAGCGACTTGAGCGATTTGACGCTCCAGACGGTACACCACGTTGGCCAGTTCTTTGCCCAAGGTAGTAGGCGAAGCCGGTTGGCCGTGGGTGCGCGACAGCATTGGCACGTCAGCGAAACGGATGGCCAGTTCGCGGATGGCTTGGGCGGTCTGGCGCATCAGCGGCAGCATCACGTCATCACGACCTTCACGCAGCATCAGGGCGTGGGACAGGTTGTTGATGTCCTCGCTGGTGCAGGCAAAGTGGATGAACTCACTGACGTTGGCCAGCTCAGGCAGCTTGGCGGCCTGTTCCTTGAGCAGGTACTCAATGGCTTTAACGTCGTGGTTGGTGGTGCGCTCGATCTCTTTGACACGCTCGGCGTGCTCCAGAGAGAAGTTTTCGGCCAGTTCGTTCAGAACGGCGTTGGCTTCGGCGGAGAAGGCCGGGACTTCAGGGATGGCAGCGTGAGCGGCCAGGCGCTGGAGCCAGCGAACTTCAACCAGAACGCGAGCACGGATCAGGCCGTACTCGCTGAAAATTGGGCGCAGGGCCTGGGTTTTGCCGGCGTAGCGGCCGTCAACAGGGGAAACCGCAGTGAGCGAAGAGAGCTGCATGGGGTGTTCTCGGACAGTCGGGCAACGAAATGGGGCGCGTATCATACATGAAAAAAACAGCCGGTCCGCTGCCAACTGACCGGCGTCTTA
Source organism: Pseudomonas sp. PS01297 (assembly GCF_029959305.1). NCBI lineage: Bacteria > Pseudomonadati > Pseudomonadota > Gammaproteobacteria > Pseudomonadales > Pseudomonadaceae > Pseudomonas > Pseudomonas sp. PS01297. The sequence goes on along the minus strand of NZ_JASCPQ010000169.1, from coordinate 2,411 downwards.
CGCGTAACGAGGTTGCAACGTGTTCGTACTGGCGTGTTTCAGTTGCCGCGCAGCATCGGATAAAGCTCTTTGAGCAGCTTGCGGCGGCTAAAAACCAACTGCCAGCGATGACCGCCCAATTGGCGCCACAGCCGCGCAGAACGAATGCCGGCCAGCAGTAGTGCGCGAATCTTTGCCGCATTGTTCGGTTGCTGCAGGTTGCGCATGTCACCGTGAACCTGGATGCGCTGGCGCAGGGTACTCAGGGTGTCCTGATACAGTCCGCCGCAGGCCGCCACCACGTTTTCGTGGGCGGGGCCGAAGTGCTCAACCTGGGACTGGATTTGTGGCAGGCGCTTGCCAATCAGCTCAAGCATGTCATCGCGCTTGGCCAGTTGACGCTCAAGGCCGAGCATCGACAGGGCGTAGCGCAGCGGCTCGCGCTGCAGGGTGTTCGGGTCACGCTCAAGGGCGCCAATCAGTGCCCGATAGCCTTCGCGCAGGTTGCTGTCGTCACCGCCATAGACCTCAAGGGTGTCCTTGGGGTCGCGTACCAGCAGGCTGCCCAGCATGCAGGCCAGGTCGGCTTCGCTGATCTGGCCGGTCTTGGCGATCTTGTCGACCAGCACCGCGGCAAAAAACACGCCGCCCAGGGCTACCAGTTGCTCCTGAATCGGGTTCATGCGCGGTGGCCCTTGCTGGTCCACGGCTCGGCCACTTCGATCACGCCGCCGCCCAGGCACACTTCACCGTCGTAAAATACCACGGACTGGCCGGGGGTGACCGCGCGTTGCGGGTCGTCGAAGGTGGCGCGATAGCCAGTAGCGGTTTTTTCAAGGGTGCACGGCTGGTCGCTCTGGCGATAGCGGACCTTGGCGGTCAGGCGCAGCGGGCTACTCAGGTCGATCGGGTTGACCCAATAGATCTCGGAGGCGAGCAGGGCGCGGGAGAACAGCCACGGGTGGTCATTGCCCTGGCCAACGATCAGTTCGTTGTGCTCAAGGTCTTTGATCAGCACGTACCACGGCTCGTCACTGGCGTCTTTGAGACCGCCGATGCCCAAGCCCTGGCGCTGGCCGATGGTGTGGTACATCAGACCGTGGTGGCGGCCGATCACTTCACCTTCGGTGGTTTTGATTTCACCCGGCTGCGCGGGCAGGTACTGCTTGAGGAAGTCGCTGAAGCGGCGCTCGCCAATAAAGCAGATACCCGTGGAGTCTTTCTTTTTGGCGGTGGCCAGGCCGTGTTTTTCGGCGATGCGGCGCACTTCCGGTTTTTCCAGTTCGCCTACCGGGAACAAGGTCTTGGCAATCTGCTCGCCGCCGACGGCGTGCAGGAAGTAGCTCTGGTCCTTGTTCGGGTCGAGGCCCTTGAGCAGCTCTGTGCGGCCGTCAATGTCGCGACGGCGCACGTAGTGGCCGGTAGCGATCAGATCTGCGCCGAGCATCAGGGCGTAGTCGAGGAACGCCTTGAACTTGATTTCGCGGTTGCACAGGATGTCCGGGTTGGGCGTGCGCCCGGCCTTGTATTCGGCCAGGAAGTGCTCAAAGACGTTGTCCCAGTACTCGGCGGCAAAGTTGGCAGTGTGCAGCTTGATGCCAATTTTGTCGCACACGGCCTGGGCGTCAGCCAGGTCATCCATGGCGGTGCAGTAATCCGTTCCGTCGTCTTCCTCCCAGTTCTTCATGAACAGGCCTTCCACCTGATAGCCCTGCTCCATGAGCAGAACGGCGGAAACGGAAGAGTCTACACCGCCGGACATGCCGACGATGACGCGCTGTTGTTCGGGGGCGACTAAGGCTGGATCACGCATAGGGTTTCAATGAGTGCCTTGAAAAAGGACGCGATTCTATCAGGCCCGAGCGCTCAAGGCTAAACCGAAGGGCGGATTAACGTGAGGTCGAATAGTTGACCGCTTAGATAATCGTCGATGCACTGCAGGCTCAGCTCGCTGCGCCAGCGCTGGCGTTGCGCTATTAGCTCATCGCGGGTCAGCCATTGCGGGCCGATGATGCCGGTGTCCAGGGTGTATTCGGGGTGATGTTTGACGGCTTTGCCGGCAAAGCATACGCGCTGATACGTCACGCCGTTGCTCGGGGCGGTGTACAGATAAATGCCGATGACCCCGGTCAGCTCGACGTCGTAGCCGGTTTCTTCGAGGGTTTCGCGGATCGCCGCTTCAATCAGGGTTTCGTTCGGGTCCAGGTGCCCGGCGGGCTGGTTGAGCACGGCGCGCTCGCCGCTGTATTCCTCCACCATTAAAAAACGGCCATTGTCTTCAACGACCGTGGCGACGGTGATGTGGGGTTTCCATTCCATGTGAGGGTCTCGGTTTATTGGTGGATGCATATCCCCTGTGGGAGCGGGCTTGCTCGCGATGCAGGCGCTTCAGAATGTGCATTTTAAGCGCAGAAGCTATAGCGCGCAAGCCC
>NZ_JASCPQ010000168.1:0-5697 GCF_029959305.1 Pseudomonas sp. PS01297 | reverse complement strand
GGGCTTGCTCGCGAAGAGGATCGACTCGGTCAACCCTCAGACCGCGTCGCCCCAATCGCGAGCAAGCCCGCTCCCACAGACTGAACTGCCCAAGCAACAAACTCAAAACATCACTTGACCAAACACACAGATGATAAGCATTATCATTCGCTCAAAATCGGTCGGGTAGTGCTGTGAGTCAGTCCCAGTTCAATCAAGTCTTCCTTACTCAGCGGGTGACCTTGCTGCGCACGTTACAGCGGATGGTGAATAACCCCAGCACCGCCGAAGACTTGCTGCAAGAGACTTACCTGCGGGTTACCCGCGCCTTGAACGAGCGTTCGGTCGAGCACCTGGAACCGTTTGTCTACCAGACCGCGCGCAATCTGGCGCTCGATCACCTGCGCTCGCGGCGCATTCAGGCACGCACGGTGGTTGAAGATATCCCGATCGAGGTGCTTGAGGGCATTGCGTCTACCCACAGCACCCCGGAAGAAGCCCACCAAGCAGCGCAATTACTGGAGCGTTTGAGTGTGAGCCTGAGCCAGTTAAGCGCACGTCAGCAGCGGATTTTTATCCTCAGCCGGCTGCATGGCTGCAGTTATCAAGAGATCGCCGAAGAACTTGACGTGTCGTTGAGTACCGTTCAAAAGGAACTCAAATTGATCATGGCGATCTGCATCGGGGTAGCCGACAGGCTGAATCGGCCTTAACCTTGCCCTTCAATGCCACGCGAACGCCCTGAAACTGCCAAGGAACCTCTGTGACGGACACTCACAAATCTGCTGCGCCCGACCCGGCGCACGAGGTGCTGCAAGACAGCGCCATGGATCAGGCACTGGATTGGCTGATCACCCTTGAGTGTGCGAGCGACGAACAGAAAATCGTGTTTGAGCAGTGGCTGAATGCCGACCCGGCGCACGCCAGGGCGTTTGCCAAGGCCAACGCCATCTGGAACGGGCAACCGGTGCTGCATGCTGCGCAAACCCTGCAAACCCGGCGCAAACCCGGCGTGCTGCGGCGTATCAGCCGGCATTGGAAGCACGTGGCTGCGGCAGCTGTGCTGGTACTGACAGTCGGTAGCTATACCAACGTGCCGCTGCGCCTTCAGGCAGATCACCTGACCGTGGTGGGCGAGCGCCAGCGCCTGCAGCTCGAAGACGGCTCCAAAGTGCTGCTCAATACCAACTCGGCATTTTCCAGCAAAGTGGTGAATACCCAGGCCCGCGCCCGGCTGTTACAGGGCGAAGCCTTTTTTGAAGTCCCGGCCAACCTTGAACTGCCCATGGTGCTGGATGCCGGCCCGGTGCGCGTCAGCGTGCGTGACACCGCGTTTGCGGTGAGCTACTTCAATGGCGAAGCGCAAGTACGGGTACAGCGCGGTGATGTGGACTTGCGGGTGAACAGTGTCGGCACACAAATGCGCCTGTCGGCGGGCAACAGCGTCAGCATTGGCCCGAACGGCTTCGGCCGCCCCACTACACTCAACCCCCAAACCGACCTTGCCTGGGTGCAAGGCCGATTGGTATTTGAAAACTGCCCGATGAGCAAAGTGCTCGATGAAGTGCGCCGCTACTACCCCGGCTGGATCGTCAACAACAACGAAAAGCTCGCCAACGTGGCCGTCACCGGCAACTACCGGCTGGATCAGCCACTGGATATCGTGCGCTCGCTGGCCCACATCACCTCCAGCCGCCTCTCGGAATACCCGGCGCTGGTCATCCTTAATTAAAAAAACTCGTTTAATCGCATCTTTTTTTACTCGATAGCCCAAGGTCATTCGTCTCGTTGTGATCAATGCAACTGATTCGCATTTTGAGTCAGCTTCGCAACTACAAGACTTGTCACCTCTGGAGCGCTATCAATGCCCACACGTTTCAACAGCCGGTCCACTTCCAACGCTCGCACTGGCGGCTTGCACCAGTGCACATTGTCGTTGTTGACCGTTGCCATGCTGATGGCTGGCGTACAGGCCGCACCGGCCCTGGCCGCAACCGATCCGCAGCCAGCCAGCCGCTCCGTGGGCAGTTACAAGTTTGCGATCGCTCAGCAGCCACTCGCCTCTGCGTTGAATGACTTCAGCAGCGTGACTGGCTGGCAAGTCGGCCTGCCGGCAGAGCTGGCACAGGACGTGGCCTCGCCCGGCGTACGTGGCTCCCTGAGCCCGGAAAAAGCCCTGGAGCGCCTGCTCACCGGCACCAACCTGACATACCGCAAGCTGAGCACTAACAACATCGTGCTGGAAAAACGCAGCGCGACCTCCGGCACCCTGGCCTTGCAGCAAGTGACCATCAGTGCCACGCGTAACGCACAAGACGTCAGCGCCGTACCCAGCACCGTCACCGTTCATGACCGCCTGGACCTGGACCGCGAAAACGTTAACACCATCAAAGACCTGGTTCGTTATGAGCCGGGTGTTTCGGTAGGCGGCGCCGGCCAGCGCGGCGGCATCACCGGCTACAACATTCGCGGCATCGACGGCGACCGGATCCTCACCCAGATCGATGGCGTTGAGATCCCCGACTCGTTCTTCAACGGCCCTTACGCCCAGACCCAACGTAACTACGTTGACCCTGAAATCATCAAAAGCGTTGAAATCCTTCGTGGCCCGGCGTCCGTGCTGTACGGCAGCAACGCCATTGGCGGTGCCGTCAGCTACTTCACCCTGGACCCGGATGACATCATCAAGCCGGGCCAGGACGTTGGCGCCCGCCTCAAAACCGGTTACAGCTCGGCTGACCGCAGTTGGCTCAAGTCGGGCACCGTGGCCGGTCGCTCAGGTGATTTCGACGGTTTGCTGCACTTTAGCCAGCGCGATGGCCATGACACCGAATCGTACGGCGACCGTGGCGGCAACGGCCTGGCCCGTACCGCGGCCAACCCGGAAGACGTGAGAACCACCAGCGTGCTGGCCAAGGCCGGCTGGAACTACAACGATGACGACCGTCTGGCCTTCACCTACGAGAAGTACAAAAGCCACGACGACGTCAATGTGAAGAGCGCCGTCGGCGGGCCGTTCACCAACGGCCAGCCATTGGGCATGTACCGCTCGCGTACCGGCACTGACACGGTAAGCCGTGAACGCTTCGGCCTGGTCAACACCATGACGGTCGACAGCCTGGTTGCTGACCACATCAAGACCAGCCTGAACTACCAAATCGCCAAAACCGACGAGACCACGCTGGAAGATTATTTCCCGTTCACCCGCAATGTCATGCGCTCTCGCGACACCACGTATCAAGAGAAGCAATGGGTCCTCGACGCACAGGCAGACAAGGCCTTCAGCATCGGTGAAACCGATCATTTGCTGACCTACGGCGCCACTCTGAAAAACCAGAAAGTCACCAGCTCGCGCAGCGGCTCGGGTACGTGCCTGGCAGTAGGCCGCGGCTGTACGGCAATCGGCGCTGACAGCCCGTCCGATTACCTGGTCAAGTCCAGCGACTTCCCGGACCCCACCATCAACACCTACAGCCTGTTCGCCCAAGACCAGATCAGCTGGAACGACTGGACGTTCTCGCCAAGCTTGCGTTACGACTACACGCGCCTGACGCCGCACATCACCCAGGAGTTCCTCAACACGATCCCGGCCGATGAACGCGCCAACGTCAGTGACGAGAAGAAAATCTGGCACCGCGTTTCGCCAAAATTCGGCCTGACGTACGCCCTGACTGAGCAATACACCTGGTACGGCCAGTACGCGGAAGGTTTCCGTACGCCGACGGCCAAAGCGCTGTACGGCACCTTTGAGAACCTGGCTGCCGGTTACAAAGTGGCGGCCAACCCGAACCTGGAACCGGAAAAAAGCAAAAGTTTCGAAACCGGCCTGCGTGGCAAGTTTGATGCGGGTTCGTTCGATGTAGCGGTGTTCTACAACAAATACCGCGACTTCATTAACGAAGACGCCATCACCCCCGGCTACAGCGAAACCACGTTCCAGAGCAACAACATCAAACACGCCACCATCAAGGGTGCCGAGGTTAAAGGTCAGTTGAACCTGGATGCGTTCGGTGCGCCAAAAGGCCTGTACACACGCGGTTCGGTGGCTTATGCCCACGGCAAAAACGACGACAACGGCGAGCCGATCAACAGCGTCAACCCGCTCAAAGCCGTTATGGGTCTGGGCTACGACCAGGAAACCTACGGCGCTCTGGTCAGCTGGACACTGGTCAAGCGTAAGGACCAAGTGGACAACACCAGCTTCTTTGCCCCGGACGGCACCAGCAAGCAATTCAAGTCGCCAGGCTATGGCGTGCTGGACCTCACCGGCTTCTACAAAGTCACCAAGGACGTCACCGTCAACGCCGGTCTGTACAACCTGACCGACAAGAAATACTGGAACTGGGATGACGTGCGCGGCTACGACAGCGTGGGTGAAGCCGGTGTGCTCAACCCCGCCAACATGGACCGCCTGACCGCTCCAGGTCGCAACTTCTCGGTCAATCTGGTGTGGGACATCTGATAGACACATCCACTGCGTAGTCTTTTTAGGCTACGCAGTGAGGAATTTTTACTGTGATGCGTCTTCTTGATCGTCTAGTTACAAAGCGCATCTCATTCTCAAGGATATTTGCATGACCACTCCTGATTCCGCACAGCGTCCAGCCTTGCGTTCTCAACGCCTGAACCAGATCACCAACGAGCCGCATCAAAAGCTCGATGCACTGGTAAAAGCTCACAAGCCTTTCGACACCCGCGAAAACTTCGCTCGTTTTGTGGTGGCTCAATACCTGTTCCAATCCGAGCTGCAAGCGCTGTACACCGACGCGGCCTTGAAAGAGATCGTGCCGGACCTGCCAGAGCGTTGCCGCGCAGAACAAGCCAAGGCTGACCTGGCGGACCTGAACACCCAGGTGCCTGCTCCCGTCGCTGGTGCAGTCAATGCCCCGAGCAAAGCTGAAGCCTTGGGCTGGATCTTTGTGTCGGAAGGCTCCAAGCTTGGCGCTGCGTTTTTGATCAAGCGCGCTGTGGCACTGGAACTGAGCGAAACCTTCGGTGCGCGCCACTTGGGCGAACCGGCCGGTGGTCGTGCTGAAGGCTGGAAGAGCTTCGTTAAAACCCTCGACGGCCTGGAACTGAGCGCCGAAGAAGAAGCCGATCTGGACAAAGGTGCAGTCGCCGCGTTTGAACGTTTTACCGTATTGCTGGAACATGCTTACGCTGCTGAGCCAGAACTGGCCTAAGCAGGATCTGCTCGGTCAGCGAGCGCTGACCGAGTATCTTTTTCTGCGCCTTGAGCCTATGACACACCCAACTCAATCCTCATCCAAAATCGCCCGCTTCCTGTTTGGCGTGCTGGCGTACGTCAGCTTGGGCATCGGCCTGATCGCCATCGTGATCCCTGGCTTACCCACCACCGAATTTATTTTGCTCGCTGCCTGGGCTGCGACCAAAAGCTCCCCTCGCTTGAGTGCCTGGCTCGAAAACCACCGTTTGTTTGGCCCGATTTTGTTCAATTGGCGCAACGGTAAAATCATCCAGCGCAAAGCCAAAGTCAGCGCCACCATCAGCATGCTGCTGTGTGCCGGGCTGATGCTTTACGTGCTTGATCACGACTGGCCGGTGTTCCTGGCCATTGCTGGCATGAGCATGGGCAACCTGTGGATCTGGTCCCGCCCGGAACGCTTGCCGCTGGCGAGCGAGTAACTGAACCACATAACTGTAGGAGCGAGCTTGCCTCGCGATCTTTTGACTTTTTAAAAGATCGCGAGGCAAGCT
>NZ_JASCPQ010000167.1:0-5726 GCF_029959305.1 Pseudomonas sp. PS01297 | reverse complement strand
GGCTTGCTCGCGATGGTTTTCAGGGCGCCTCATTTGTTCGGCAAAACGCGTCATCGTTAACGACCATCGCGAGCAAGCCCGCTCCCACAGTGTTAAGTGACCAGCCAGGGTTTAGGTCTGGCTGTCGCCATCATCGTCATCGCTGCTGTCATCGCCAGAGCTGCCGCCCTGGCCGTCAGCAACGCCAACACAATTTAAAGCGGGCGATAGACCTGTTTGGAATAGCCAGGCATAAAAAAAGCGAAGCCCGAAAGCTTCGCTTTTTTTAACCCGTAAACGCCGGAGCGCTTAGTGGTGCTCACGCGTTGCGCGGAAGCTGATGTCTGGCCAACGCTCTTCCATCAACGCCAGGTTGACGCGGGTCGGGGCCAGGTAAGTCAGGTGCCCGCCGCCATCGACGGCCAGGTTTTCGACGGCCTTGTTGCTGAACTCTTCCAGCTTCTTTTTATCGCTGCTGTCGATCCAGCGCGCCGAGTACACAGTGATTGGCTCGTAGGAGCATTCCACTTTGTATTCTTCTTTCAAGCGGCTCGCGACCACGTCGAACTGCAGCACACCGACGGCGCCCAGAATGATGTCGTTGCTGCGCTCCGGGAAGAACACCTGGGTGGCGCCCTCTTCGGCCAGTTGCTGCAAGCCTTGGCGCAGCTGCTTGGACTTGAGCGGATCGCGCAGACGTACGCGACGGAACAGTTCCGGGGCGAAGTGCGGGATACCGGTGAAGCTGAGGTTTTCACCCTCGGTGAAGGTGTCACCGATCTGGATGGTGCCGTGGTTGTGCAAACCGATGATGTCGCCCGCGTAGGCTTCTTCGAGCTGTTCACGCTCGGAGGAGAAGAACGTCAGTGCATCGCCGATGCGCACGTCTTTGCCAGTACGCGCGTGGCGCATCTTCATGCCCTTTTCGTACTTGCCCGAGCAAATGCGCATAAAGGCGATACGGTCGCGGTGTTTAGGGTCCATGTTCGCCTGAATCTTGAACACGAAGCCCGTGAATTTTTCTTCAACCGGCTCAACCACACGCTCGTTGGCCACACGGGCCAGCGGCATCGGTGCCCAGTCAACTACCGCGTCCAGCACGTGGTCGACACCAAAGTTGCCCAACGCCGTACCGAAGAACACCGGGGTCAGTTGGCCGTCGAGGAACTCCTGCTGGTTGAACTCGTGGCAGGCCCCCTGCACCAGCTCAAGCTGTTCGACAAAACGATCGTACTCGTCACCCAGGTGGGCGCGGGCTTCGTCGGAATCGAGCTTTTCGATGATTTTGGTTTCGGTACGTTCATGACCGTGCCCGGCGGTGTAGACGATGATGTAGTCGTCCGCCAGGTGGTAAACGCCCTTGAAGTCGCGGTAGCAACCAATCGGCCAGGTGATCGGCGCGGCCTTGATTTTGAGGACGGCTTCGATCTCGTCGAGCAATTCGATCGGGTCACGAATGTCACGGTCGAGTTTGTTGATGAAGCTGACGATCGGCGTGTCACGCAGACGGCAAACGTCCATCAGGGCGATGGTGCGCGGCTCAACACCTTTACCGCCGTCGAGCACCATCAGCGCCGAGTCGACCGCCGTCAATGTGCGGTAGGTGTCTTCCGAGAAGTCTTCGTGGCCCGGGGTGTCGAGCAGGTTGATCATGTGGTCGCGATACGGGAACTGCATGACCGACGTGGTAATCGAAATACCCCGTTGCTTTTCCATTTCCATCCAGTCGGAGGTGGCATGGCGGTCGGACTTTCGCGATTTCACCGTACCGGCGACCGCAATCGCCTTGCCCATCAGCAAGAGCTTCTCGGTGATGGTGGTTTTACCCGCATCGGGGTGGGAAATAATGGCGAAAGTGCGGCGTTTCGCGACTTCGGCGGCCTGATGGGTCATGGGAAATCGCCTGACAATTGATTCAAAAAAGGGCGCGGATTATAGCCCAAATCAGGGACGTACAGCCACCGTTCACGCCCTTGCTCGTCGGACAAGGGTGGCAATGTGCCGTAAAAAATGTGAACCTTTTAAACAGTGGAGGCGTCCACTCCTTTGATACGACAACGTGTCAGGGGCTGAATTATCAGCAAGTTAGTCTGACGAGGCTGCGCTAATGACAGGCAATTGGGGTGCATTTCGCCCCACCTGTTGCTCTTCGCGAACGCATTGCCGGCAGCCAGAAATGGCCTTGCCACACGGGAATGTGTCCGCCGACTGAAAAAAAAGGAGTCCGCCTATGGCTAATCGCTATGGTAAAGGGCTTATAGGATGCGCGGTTGTGATCGCGGTCCTGGCCCTGTTGGTCCACTGGATCGGCATAAGCACTATCGAACACTATCAAGATGATCTGTTGTTCTACCTGCAAGCCCACCTGTACCTCGTACTCGCTTCAATGTTTATCGCCCTCCTTGTAGGGATACCCGCTGGCATTGCGTTAAGCCGACCTAACATGGTCGGGCATGCCGAACGTTTCATGCAGGTCTTCAACATCGGTAACACCGTTCCACCGCTTGCAGTACTGGCCATTGCCCTGGGGTTTCTGGGGATCGGCAGTGGGCCTGCTATCTTCGCGCTGTTTCTCGCCTCGTTGCTGCCCATTGTGCGCAACACCTACGAAGGCTTGAAAAACGTTCCTGCCTCACTCAAAGAAGCCGCTGTCGGCATCGGCATGACCCCGCGCCAAGTGCTGTGGCGTGTCGAATTGCCCAATGCCGTGCCCATCATCATGGGCGGCGTGCGGGTTGCACTGGCGATTAACGTCGGTACCGCACCGCTGGCCTTCCTGATTGGCGCCAACAGCCTGGGCAGTCTGATTTTCCCCGGCATTGCCCTCAACAATCAGCCGCAATTGATCCTTGGCGCAGCCTGCACCGCGCTGTTGGCATTGCTGCTCGACGGCCTGGTGATACTCATCAGCCGCCGCTGGTTGGAACGCGGTCTGCGACCTTCATAGGTCGGGCTGAGGAAAGGAATAATCATGAAGAAAATTAGCTTGATATTAGGCTGCATCCTGCTGTTCGCAGGAATTGTTCAGGCCGCAGAAAAACCCACCATCCGCATCGGTGCGCGGGTGTTTACCGAGCAAACCCTGCTCGCGGAAATCACCGCCCAGTACCTCAACAGCAAGGGCTATAACGCCCAGGTAACCGGCGGTCTGGGCAGCAGCCTGGCACGCAGCGCCCATGAAACCGGGCAACTGGACATGGTGTGGGAATACACCGGCGTGTCGCTGGTGGCCTACAACCACATCACCGAGAAGCTCGACAAAGATCACGCCTACGACCGCGTGAAAGAAGTCGATGCGAAAAAGGGCCTGATCTGGCTGCACCCGTCCAAGTTCAGCAACACCTATGCGCTGGCGTTGCCACAAAACGTGGCTGAAGAGTTCCCGGACATCAACACGATCAGTGACTTGGACAAGGCGCTGCGTGACCCGGAAAACAAAAACGCCCTGGTGGCACTCGACACCGAGTTCGCCAACCGCTCCGACGGTTTGCAAGGCATGGTCAAGCTGTACGACATGGACCTGACGCGCAAAAACATCCGCCAGATGGACGCAGGCCTGGTCTACACCGCGCTTAAAAACGGCCAGGTGTTTGCAGGGCTGGTGTACACCACTGACGGTCGCTTGAGCGCCTTCAACCTCAAGTTGCTCGACGACGACCTGCATTACTTCCCGGACTACACCGCCGCGCCGGTGGTGCGTAAAGCCTTCCTCGACGCGCACCCGGAGCTCGAAGCGCAGCTCAAGCCGCTGGCTGACCTGCTGGACGACGAAACCATGCGACAGCTCAACGCCCGGGTCGACGTTGACCACGAAAGCCCGTCCAAAGTCGCCGCAGACTTTCTGCGCCAACATCCACTCAACTGAGGAGAAGACATGGAATTTCTAAACGCCTTTTCCCACATGGACTGGTCGCTGGTCACACACCTGACATGGCAGCACATCACCTTGGTCGGTATTGCCGTCACCCTGGCCATTGTGGTCGGCGTGCCGCTGGGCGTGCTGATGACCCGCTTCCCGTCATTGGCTGGCCCCATGCAAGCCAGCGCCACAGTGATGCTGACCATCCCCTCGATTGCGCTGTTTGGTCTGCTGCTGCCGTTCTACTCGAAATTCGGCCAGGGCCTGGGCCCGATGCCCGCCATTACTGCCGTGTTCCTGTATTCGCTGCTGCCGATCATGCGCAACACCTACCTCGCCCTCACCGGCGTAGAGCCGGGTATTCGTGAAGCCGCACGCGGCATCGGCATGACCTTCGGCCAGCGCCTGCGCATGGTTGAGCTGCCCATCGCTGTGCCGGTGATTCTGGCCGGTGTGCGCACCGCCGTGGTGATGAACATCGGTGTCATGACCATTGCCGCCACCATCGGTGCTGGCGGTCTGGGTGTACTTATTCTGGCTGCAATCAGCCGCAGCGACATGTCGATGCTGATCGTCGGCGCGGTCCTGGTCAGTGTTCTGGCCATCGTCGCTGACCTGCTTCTGCAATGGCTGCAACGCTCGTTGACTCCAAAAGGATTACTGAAATGATCGAACTTCAAAACCTCAGCAAGACCTTCCAAAGCAACGGCAAAGACGTCAAGGCCGTGGACTCGGTAAGCCTGACCGTCAACGAAGGCGAAATCTGCGTGTTCCTCGGACCATCGGGTTGCGGCAAAAGCACCACGCTGAAAATGATCAACCGCCTGATCAAGCCGACCTCCGGCAAGATTTTGATCAACGGCGAAGACACCACCGACCTCGACGCGGTGACACTGCGCCGCAACATTGGTTACGTGATTCAGCAGATCGGTCTGTTCCCGAATATGACCATCGAAGAAAACATCACCGTGGTGCCGCGCCTGCTGGGCTGGGACAAGCAAAAGTGCCATGACCGTGCCCGCGAACTGATGAGCATGATCAAGCTGGAGCCCAAGCAGTACCTGCATCGCTACCCGCGTGAACTGTCGGGTGGCCAGCAACAGCGAATCGGTGTGATCCGCGCCCTGGCGGCCGATGCCCCGCTGCTGTTGATGGACGAGCCGTTCGGTGCGGTCGACCCGATCAACCGTGAAATGATCCAGAACGAATTCTTCGAGATGCAGCGCGCGCTGAACAAGACCGTGATCATGGTCAGCCACGACATCGACGAAGCCATCAAGCTGGGTGACAAAATCGCCATCTTCCGTGGCGGCAAGCTGCTGCAGATGGACCACCCGGACACCCTCCTCGCGCACCCGGCCGACGACTTTGTCAGCAACTTTGTCGGCCAGGACAGCACGCTCAAACGCTTGCTGCTGGTCAAGGCCGAAGACGCGGCCGACAACGCACCGTCGGTGAGCCCGGAAACGCCGGTGGCCGAAGCGCTGGACCTGATGGACGAACTCGACCGCCGCTATGTCGTCGTCACCGACGCCGACAACAAGGCACTGGGTTATGTCCGTCGTCGCGACCTGCACCGCCAAACCGGCACCTGCGGCCAATTCCTGCGTGAGTTCAACGCCACGGCGGCCTACGACGAACACTTGCGCATCCTGCTGTCGCGCATGTACGAGTTCAACCGTTCGTGGTTGCCGGTGATGGACGCCGAGCGCGTGTTCCTTGGTGAAGTGACCCAGGAATCGATCGCCGCCTACCTCAGCTCGGGCCGTTCACGCGGCGCCAAAACCAGCATCGTTTCACCGGCTGAAACCGCGCAGGCTTAAGCCGCCCCTGTAGGCGCGAGCTTGTCTCGCGATCTTTTGACCTTTAAAAGATCGCGAGACAAGCT
>NZ_JASCPQ010000166.1:0-5929 GCF_029959305.1 Pseudomonas sp. PS01297 | reverse complement strand
GCGCCCCCGCGTTTTTTTTTATTTAAAAAAAACGCGGCGGCGCCCACCCCGCTCCTACAGGGGGTTACGCACGCGCCTCGACTGTCACCCAATACCGGGTAAAGCGTCTGACCCGCACCGGCAGGCTGATTTCCAGCAGGCTGAGGATCCGCTCGCTGTCATCTATCGGGTAAGTGCCGGAGATCAGCAACTCAGCGACTTTAGGGTCGCAATTGAGTTGGCCGCGACGGTAGCGGCCCAGTTCGGCCAGAAAGTCTTGCAGGCGCATGTGTGCGGCCACCAGCATGCCGTCAGTCCAGGCGCCGCTGCCAGCATCCAGCGCCTGCGGAGTGCTCCAGGCCAAGGGGTTAAAGCTCACTTGCTGATGGGCGTTTACCCACAACGGGCTGCCGGTGTGATCGGTCGGTGACAGCGCGACCCGGCCATCAAACACGGCCAGTTCGGTGCGGTTATTGAATTGGCGCAGGTTCAGGCGCGCGGCCTGCGGCTGCAACAGGCCATCGGCTGTGAGCACCTGCAAAGGCCGGGGATCTTTAGCGGTAATCAGCTGCATCTCGCCCTCCAGCAGGCGAATCACCCGCTGCTGGGCGTTGAAGTTCACATCTACCGAACTGGCGGTGTTGAGCTGGATCAGGCTGCCGTCTTGTAACTGCACTTTGCGACGCTGGCCGACCGGGCTGCTGTAATCCGCCAGCAGCGGGGTGATCGGCAATTGGTCGCGCAGGCTGTAGGTCAGTGCCGAGCCCGCGCCCAACAACAGCAACAGCTTGAGGGCATGACGACGGCTGCTGTTTTTCGGCGCGTTCAACGCGGCGTGGGCCAGGGGCGAGGACAACCCGCGCAAGCGTTGGTTGACCCGCTGAATATGCTCCCAAGCGCGTTGGTGTTCGCTGTGGGCCTGTAGCCAATGCTCCCAGGCTTGCTGGCGCCGGGGGCTGAGCGCGCCGCCCTGCATTTCCACCAGCCAGCTTACCGCTTGCTCGGCGACCCCCGGGGTGATGTCTGGCGGATGATTAAAGGCGCCGTTCACAGGGCGAAGTAGCAGCGCAGGGCGGCTTTGTTCAGGTGGCGTTTAACCGTGGCAATTGAAATACCCAGTTGCGCGCCGATCTCGGCATAGCTCAGGCCATCGACCTGCGCCAGCAAAAAGGCGCGCTTGACCGGCGAGGGCAGGCCATCGAGCAATTGATCCAGATCGGCGAGGGTTTGCAGAATGATGGCTTTGTCTTCTTCAGACGGCACCAGCGTTTCGGGCAGCTCCGCCAGCGCCTGCAAATAGGCGCGCTCCAGCTCCTGGCGACGATAGTGGTTAAACAGCACGCGCTTGGCGACCACGGTCAAAAATGCCCGGGGTTCGGCAATGGTCGGTGTTTCACGGGCGGTCAGCAGCCGCATAAAGGTGTCTTGCGCCAGATCGGCAGCGCCTTGCGGGCAACCCAGCTTGCGCCGCAGCCAGGCGGTGAGCCAGCTGTGGTGGTCCTGATAGAGAACCTCGACGATGTTTGACGGGGGCAACGACCACTCCAGCTGCGCCGAAGACGCTTTAGAGAACAAGAATTGTTCGCATTGTAGTGGCGAGGGATTGGATTGAGCAATCACCCTGGATAAATGGATTCAGCACAGCCCGTCATCTGCTTTTGCATATGAGAATATTTATCATTAATATCCGCCTTCTTTTTGACTTCCCGCCTCGACGCCCATGAACCCTCCCGAACTCAAGGATGGACCTGGCAGTGAATCGCGCCATGGACGTGCGCATTTTCTGCAGGTGTTTTTATCCCAGCGCCCACAAATGGAAGCGCTGGTCAGCCGCCGTGTGGGCTGTCGGGCCACGGCCGCCGATCTGGTTCAGGATTTGTTTTTGCGGTTCTGGCGACGGCCATTGGTACAGGTCGAGGAACTTGGCACTTATTTACTGCGTTGCGCGGGCAACATTGCCATCGATCATCTGCGCAGCGAAGGCAGCCGCGACCGGCTCAACCAGCATTGGCAGACCGAGCCTGACGCCCAAGGCTGTGAGCCGCAGGCGGCGCTGGAGGCGGGCAATGATTTGCGCCAGGTCGAGGCGGCCTTGCGCAGCCTGCCAGAGCGCACCCGGCACATCTTTTTGCTCAACCGCATCCATGGCCGCACCTATGCCGAAATCGCCAAGGTCACGGGCGTGTCCCAAAGTGCCGTCGAAAAACATATGATGCGCGCCCTAGAGGCCTGCAAGGCCAGCTTGCGAGAGCCGCCAGGGACAGCATCGTGACTCAACATTCGAAGATCCGGGTGACACCCGAGCAGGAGCGCACCGCGCTGCAATGGCTGAGCGTGCTGCACGATCAGCCTGACAGCGGTGACCAGGCCACTTTCAGCCGCTGGCTGCACGCCGACCCGGCCCATGCCGAGGCCTACGCGCAGGCGCAAGTGGTGTGGGAGTTGAGCGAAGTGGCGGGCAACACCTTGGCCAATGAAGAAGCGCTGGTGATGCAACGCTACCTGTCGCAGATGAACGTTAGCCGTCGTCATCGCCTGGCACGCTGGTCCAGCGGCCTGGCCGTGGCTGCCTGCCTGTTGTTGATGGTGGGGGTGTTCGCCGGTTGGCAACCCATGCGCTGGCTGAATGATCTGGGTGCCGATTACGTCAGTGCGCCGGGGCAAGTGCGAACCCTGACCCTGGCCGATCAATCCGAAGTGACGTTGGGGGCCGACAGCGCCATTGCCGTGAACTTCAGTGGCAACGAGCGGCATGTCGAATTGCGCCGGGGTGTGGCGTTTTTTCACGTCACCCACACCGGCCAGCCATTTGTGGTGGATGCCGACGGCGGCGAAGCACGGGTGTTGGGCACCGAGTTTGAGGTTCGCTTACAGTCCGGCGGCGCGCAGGTCACGGTGTTGTCCGGGCGGGTCGGGGTCAAGGCTGACAAACAGGCGCCGCAGCAGATTCTTACCGCCGATCAACAAGTGGCCTACGCTGCAGGCACGGCAGACACCGTGCACCGCGTCGACAGCCTTGCACAACTGGGCTGGCGCACGGGCTGGCTGACGTACTACAAAACCCCGCTGGCCGACGTCGTGGCCGACCTCAAACGTTATTACCCCGGGCAAATTGTGCTGCTGAATGCGCAGTTGGGTGAACGGCGTATTAGCGGCAGCTTCCCCAGCCAGGACCCGCAAACAGTGATTAACTCCCTGCAAGGCGTGCTCGGGTTTGAACAGCACAACCTGTTCGGGAAGGTGATTGTTCTGCGCTGATTATCTGCCGATGTGGGCTTTTAATCGTGGTAGTTAAAATTATTTTTCAACAACAGGTGAGGTAAACCCTGAGCCCATCCGTGTAGTGCTTGAAAATGCGAAAAATTCGTATTCCGTAACAAGTCATACACAGGTCATGAGCATGAAGTCCAGGGCAAGGTCGGCGGCAGGCGGTTCGGTAAAGCAGTGGATGGGCGCGTCTGCGCTGGTAATGGCAGGTCTGGCACTCAGCCCGTTGAGCGTGGCGTTGGCGCAAGACGTTGCGCAGCAGCAACCCGTGGCGCTGTTTGATTTCAATCTGCCGGCCAAGGCGTTGCCCCAGGCATTAAACGATTTCAGCCGCTTGACCGGCCTCAGTGTGGTTTACACCGATGAGGCGCCCTTTGGCCTGCAAGCACCGGCCATTAAAGGTCGCCTGAGTGCAGATCAGGCTTTGCAGCAATTGCTGGCGCATTCGGGCTTCAACGTTCGCCGCATCGACGCCACCACTTACGCCCTTGAGCCGCAGCCGACCGGCGATGCGCTAAATCTGGGGGCGACCAGCATTACCTCACAGATGCAAAACGACACCACCTATCAGCCTCCCGCCACGTCATCGGTGATGCGCGGCACGGGTTCGTCCATGGAAACCCCGCAAACCATCAACGTGGTGCCCGCGCAGGTGATTCGCGATCAGGCGCCGCGCAACCTCGATGACGCCCTGAACAACATCAGCGGCATCACCCAGGGCAATACGCTGGGCAGCACCCAGGACTCGGTGATGAAGCGCGGTTTTGGTGACAACCGCGACGGCTCGATCATGCGCGACGGCATGCCCATCGTGCAGGGGCGGGCGCTGAATGCCACCGCTGAGCGGGTCGAGGTACTCAAAGGCCCGGCTTCATTGCTCTACGGCATTCAAGACCCCGGTGGGGTGGTCAACGTCGTCAGCAAAAAACCGTTGCTGGAGCAGTACAACGCCGTGACCGTGCGCGGTTCGAGCTACGGCTCGGGCAAAAACGGCAGCGGTGGCAGCCTGGACAGCACGGGGCCTTTGGGTGATTCGGGGCTGGCTTACCGGATGATCGTCGACCACGAAGACGAAGATTACTGGCGCAACTTTGGCGTGCACCGCGAAACCCTCGTGGCGCCGTCGCTGGCCTGGTACGGCGACAACACTCAAGTGTTGATGGCCTACGAACACCGCGAATTCCTCTCGCCGTTTGACCGTGGCACGGCGATCAACCCTGCGACTAACCATCCGCTGGACATCCCCGCCACACGCCGTCTGGATGAGCCTTTCAACAACATGGAAGGGCGTTCGGACCTGTACCGTCTTGAAGTGGACCATGACCTCAACGACGACTGGAAAGCCCACTTCGGTTATAGCTGGAACCGCGAAACCTACGACGCCAGCCAAGTGCGCGTGACCAAGGTCAACTCGGACGGTACCTTGACCCGCAGCATGGACGGCACCAAGGGCGCCCTCACCACCGACCGCTTTTCTACAGTCAGCCTGCAAGGCAAGGTTCAGGCGGCAGGGATGCAGCATGACCTGGTGTTTGGCCTGGATGACGAATACCGCAAAATCTACCGGGCTGAATTGATCCGTCAAAACAGCAAATCCACCTTCAGCTACCTCAATCCGGTGTACGGCAATGAAGTGGCGGGCACCACGGTCAGCGCCAAGGACAGCAATCAGACCGACCTGCTGCGCAGCGATTCTTTATTTGCCCAAGACTCCATTCACCTCACCGATCAATGGATTTTGGTGGCCGGTGCGCGTTTCCAGAAGTACGACCAATTGGCGGGTAAAGCCATCCCGTTCAAAGCCAGTACGGATACCAACGGGGTTAAATGGATTCCGCGTGCAGGGCTGGTGTACCGCTACACCGATGAGTTGTCGTTCTACGGCAGCTACACTGAATCGTTCAAGCCCAACTCCAGCATCGCCCCGCTGGATGGTGGCGTGGTACTCGACTCGGCCATTGCTCCTGAGCAGTCCAAGTCGTGGGAGTTGGGCGCCAAGCTGGACATTCCGGGACGCATTACCGGCACAGTGGCGCTGTACGACATTAAAAAACGCAACGTACTGGTGTCGACGACCGTGGGCGCAGACACCGTTTACTCGACGGCGGGCCAGGTTCGCTCACGCGGCCTGGAACTGGACGTCAGCGGCCAGTTGAGTGACAACTGGAGCCTGATCGGCAGCTACGCCTACACCGATGCTGAAGTGACCAAAGACAACACCTACCAAGGCATGCGCTTGCAAAACGTGGCCAAAAACAGCGGTTCGGTGTCAGCGGTGTATGACTTCGGCAACATCATTGGCGGTGACAAACTGCGGGTCGGCGCAGGTGCCCGTTATGTGGGCGAACGGGCGGGCGATGCCCTGAACGACTTCGACCTGCCGTCGTACACCGTGGCCGATGCCTTCGCCACCTACGACACCCGCATCGAAGGGCAAAAGGTCAAATTCCAGTTCAACGTCAAAAACCTGTTTGACCGCACCTACTACACCTCGGCGGCCAGCCGTACCTTCGTCTCGATCGGAGATTCGCGCCAGTTCACCCTGTCCAGCACACTGGAGTTTTAAACCCGCAGGCTATGGCCTTGGGTGGGAGCGGGCTTGCTCGCGATTCAGACGACGCGGATATCCGGGCAGAGACCCAATCGCGAGCAAGCCGCTCCCACAGGTTATGGGATGAAAGCC
>NZ_JASCPQ010000165.1:0-6222 GCF_029959305.1 Pseudomonas sp. PS01297 | reverse complement strand
GGCTTGCTCGCGATAGGAGCGCTGAGCGTATCCAGAAAGACCGCATTGCTTGCATCGCGAGCAAGCCCGCTCCCACCGTTCGCCTTAGCTGTACGTAGCCAGCTCTACCTGATGCGCGGTGAGTATTTCGGGCAGCGTGCCGCGCAGGAACTCGACCCAGGTTTTGATCTTCGCATCCAGGTATTGGCGCGACGGGTAGATGGCGTACAGGTTGAGCTCTTGCGAACGGTACTGCGGCAATATCCGCACCAGCGTGCCGTTGCGCAGGCCTTCGATGGCGGAGTACAGCGGCAATACGCCAACGCCCATGCCGCTGATGATCGCGTTGCGCATGGCATCGGCCGAGTTGACCAAAAACGGCGACGAATTGATCAACACCATTTCCTGGCCTTCCGGGCCTTCGAACACCCACTTGTCCAGGGCAATCACCGGGCTGACCAGGCGAAGGCAGGCGTGGTTGAGCAAATCGCTGGGTTTGAGCGCTTTGCCGTTGGCTTTCACGTAGTCAGGGGAGGCGCAGACAATGCTGTAGGTGATGCCCAGGCGCTGGGACACAAACCCCGAGTCCGGCAATTCGGTGGCCAGCACGATCGAAATGTCGTAGCCCTCGTTGAGCAAATCCGGCACGCGGTTGGCCAGGGTCAGGTCGAAGGTGACGTCCGGGTGAGTCTTGCGGTAGCGGGCAATGGCGTCGATCACGAAGTGATGGCCAATGCCGGTCATGGTGTGCACCTTCAGTTGCCCGGCCGGGCGCGAGTGCGCATCGCTGGCCTCGGCTTCAGCTTCTTCGACATACGCCAGAATTTGCTCGCAACGCAGCAAATAGCGCTTGCCGGCTTCGGTCAGGGCAATGCGTCGCGTGGTGCGGTTGAGCAAGCGGGTTTGCAGGTGAGCCTCAAGGTTGGAGACCGCGCGCGAGACGTTAGCGGTGGTGGTGTCCAGCATGGCGGCCGCGGCGGTAAAGCTACCGGCTTCGGCCACGCAACTGAAGGCGCGCATGTTTTGCAAAGTGTCCATGAAGTGCTCTCAGGGCGGTATAGGGGACAGCAACAAAGGAGACAGCGACAAATTGTGACATGAAGTTTCAGGATTTACTGAGCGGATCTCATGCGACTTACGGATTATTCTGTGAACGGTAATAAAGAATCACAGTTATGCCAGCTTATCGTTGCCCCTGCCAAGCCATAGACTTATCTATCTCGAAAAACCTCCCCTCATGTCAGGAATTTGCAGCAGTGCAGCGTCGCATCAGCAGAGAGCTTAAAGCCCTCAGTGTTCTGGCTTTATCGTTGGCATTAAATGGCTGTATCGGTTTCGGCGGCATTGCCCCCAAGGGCGAAATGCTCAATGCCAATACCCTGGCCACTGACGAGGCGATTAAAAGCGCCGCGCAAGACGCAAACTGGCCCACAGCCCAATGGTGGCACGCTTATGGCGACCCGCAATTGGACAGTTGGATCAGCCTGGCTGTACAGGGTAGCCCGACCATGGCAATCGCCGCCGCCCGTGTGCGGCAGGCCAAAGCCATGGCTGGTGTGGCCGAGTCTGCCGAGTCCCTGCAAGTCAATGGCACGGCGGCGCTCAAACGACATGGCTGGCCGTCGGACCAGTTCTATGGCCCCGGTGGTCTGGACAGCGCCAATACGTGGGACAACAACGCCCAGTTAGGCTTCAGTTTTGCCCTGGACCTGTGGGGCCGCGAGAGCAATACCACCGAGCAAGCGGTGGACATGGCCCACATGAGCGTGGCCGAGGCGCGCCAGGCGCAACTGGAGTTGCAGAACAATGTGATCCGCACCTACATCCAGTTGTCGCTGCACTACGCGCAACTCGACATTGTTGAATCGACCCTGCACCAGCAAGAGCAGATCCGCGACCTGGCACAGCGACGCCTGGACGGTGGCATCGGCACCCATTTTGAAGTCAGCCAGGCGCAAGCGCCGCTGCCCGAAACCCATCGCCAGATCGACGCATTGGAAGAAGAAATCGCCCTGACGCGTAACCAACTGGCCGCGTTGGCCGGTAAAGGCCCGGGCGAGGGCGCACGTCTCAAGCGTCCGACCCTGGCGTTGAACACGGTGCTCAAACTGCCATCGACGTTACCTGCGCAGTTGCTGGGCCAGCGCCCGGACGTGGTTGCCAGCCGTTGGGAAGTGGCCGCGCAAGCCCGTGGTATCGACGTTGCCCACGCCAATTTCTATCCGAACGTGGATTTGGTCGGCAGCCTCGGTTTTATGGCTACAGGCGGTACCGCGCTGGGTTTTTTGACGGCGCAAAAAATGAGCTACAACGTCGGCCCGGCGATCTCCTTGCCGATCTTTGATGGCGGCCGCTTGCGCTCAGAGTTGGGCGCGGCATCGGGCGGTTATGACCTGGCGGTGGCCCGGTACAACCAGACCCTGGTCAACGCGCTCAAAGGCATCTCTGACCAGTTGATCAAGCGCGAGTCCATGGACAAGCAGCAAGTATTCGCGGCCGAGTCGGTGGCAGCGGCGCAGAAAACCTATGACATCGCCATGATCGCCTACCAGCGCGGCCTCACCGACTACCTCAATGTGCTCAACGCGCAGACCCTGCTGTTCCATCAGCAAGAAGTCCAGCAGCAAGTCGAGGCGGCGCGCCTGAGTGCTCACGCAGAATTGGTGACGGCATTGGGCGGCGGCCTGGAAGCAGGCAGCGACGTCCCCAAAGACGACCGTTATGCGCCGAACAAACCTGGGGCGGTTATGGCCTTGTTCAATAAATGACGCAGCGCCCCCACCCTGTAGGAGCGAGCTTGCCTCGCGATCTTTTAAAGATCGCAGCCTTCGGCCGCTCCTGCGACGAGTTCCGGTTTCACACTTTTGAGAGCCTGTAGATGAACCACTTGCCCGCCCCGGTACGCTGGCTGTATTCGCTGGAATGGCGCCGAGGCTTTTTTGACTGGGCACGCAGCGACGGCGTGACCTGGGTGCATATTTTCAAAGTGTTGATTGCCGCATTTCTGACCCTGTGGTTGGCCATGCGCCTGGAGTTGCCACAACCGCGTACCGCGATGATCACCGTGTTTATCGTGATGCAGCCACAAAGCGGCCAAGTGTTCGCCAAAAGCTTTTACCGGTTTTTAGGCACCCTGACCGGTTCGGCAGTGATGGTGGCGCTGATCGCGTTGTTTGCGCAAAACACCGTGCTGTTTCTCGGTTCGCTGGCGATTTGGGTGGGTATCTGCTCGGCCGGTGCGGCGCGTTGCCGTAACTTCCGCGCCTATGGTTTCGTCCTGGCTGGTTACACCGCCGCCATGGTGGGCCTGCCCGCCCTGGCGCACCCGGATGGGGCGTTTATGGCGGCCATGTGGCGAGTGCTGGAAATCTCGCTGGGCATTTTGTGCTCAACCGTGGTCAGCGCCGCGATCTTGCCGAAAACCGCCGGGGCAGCGATGCATGACGCGCTGTACAAGCGCTTTGGTGTGTTTGCCGGGTTTGTCGCCGAAGGCCTGCGCGGCCAGTCAACCCAAGAAGCCTATGAAGCCAGCAACGTGCGCTTTATCGGCGAGAGCGTGGGCCTGGAAGGCATGCGCAGCGTGACGGTCTTCGAAGACCCGCACATGCGTCGGCGCAGCGGCCGTTTGAGCCGCCTCAACAGCGAATTCATGGCTGTGACCACGCGCTTCAACGCCTTGCATCAACTGC
The DNA here is from genome assembly GCF_029959305.1 of Pseudomonas sp. PS01297. NCBI lineage: Bacteria > Pseudomonadati > Pseudomonadota > Gammaproteobacteria > Pseudomonadales > Pseudomonadaceae > Pseudomonas > Pseudomonas sp. PS01297. The sequence continues at coordinate 2,554 of NZ_JASCPQ010000165.1, read as the reverse complement.
TGGCGCGGTTGCGCTCGCGGGGCGTGGGCTCGGTGATTTCGGTGGTCGAGCCCGAGATGGAATTGCTCGCGCAGTTGCTTGAGGCCTATTCAGGCCGTTCCCTGACCGACAAAGACGCCGTGGTGCTGGCCGAGCAGTTGGCCGAGTTCAAGACTCGCCTGCCGGCCCAGGTCCGCGCACTGCGGGTGAGCTTTCTGGAAAACCAGCCCAGCGACACCGAGTTTCTCGACTTCAACACCGCCTTTGAACTGTTGTTCCGCTTTGTCGATGATTTGCACAATTACGCGCTGACCCATGCGTCGCTGGCCGACCACACCCACGAACGCGAGCGTTGGGACCAACCCTTTATCTCGCAAACCAACTGGTGGTCGGCGGCCGCTTCCGGGATCCGCGCGGCCTTTATCCTGGTGGTGCTGGGCACTTACTGGGTGCTGACGGCCTGGCCGAGCGGGGCGATGATGACCCTGATTGCCGCCGCCACCGTCGGCTTGTCAGCGGCCACGCCCAACCCCAAACGCATGGCCTTTCAAATGGCCTGCGGGACTTTTATCGGCGCGATAGTGGGCTTTGTCGAGATGTTCTTTGTGCTGCCGCACATCGACGGTTTCCCGCTGCTGTGCCTGGTCTTGACCCCGGTAATCGTGTTCGGCTCGTTCCTCACCTCGCGGGCCAACTACGTGGGCGTCGGGCTTGGCTTGCTGATCTTTTTCAGCACCGGTTCGGTGCCTGACAACCTGACCATCTACAACCCGTACCAGTTCATCAACGACTACATCGCCATGGTCATGGGCATGCTGGTGTGCGCGGCGGCCGGGGCAATCATTCTGCCGCCCAACAGCCACTGGTTGTGGAGCCGTCTGGAACAAGACCTGCGTGAACAAGTGGTGTATGCCATCAGCGCCAAGTTGCGCGGCTTGAGCTCCAGCCTCGAAAGCCGTACCCGCGACCTGATGCACCAGGCGTATGGCCTGGCCGCCGGTCAGCCCAAAGTGCAACGCGAACTGCTGCGCTGGATGTTTGTAGTGCTGGAAGTGGGCCACGCGATCATTGAGCTGCGTAAAGAACAGGCAATTTTGCCGATTCACCCGGCGTATGCCGAATCGCAGCCCTGGCGCCAAGCCATCCGCGTGATGGGCCGTTCGCTGGTGCGTTTGTTTATCGCCCCCAGCGAAAACAACCTTGAGCGCGCGCTGATTGCGGTCGATCACGCCATCAGCCGGGTGCAGGCCGCCGACGAACCCTTTGCGCGCAACTTCGACACCTCGGCGTTGGTCCGGGTGCAAAGCTACCTGCACTTTATTCGTACCTCCCTGCTCGACCCGCAATCGCCGCTGGCTCACTTTGCCCAGCCGCAAGGACTAGAACATGCCTCGTGAAATCGCCTTCCACGGCGTCTACATGCCCACCATGACCCTGATGTTTTTTATCGCGGCGGGGTTGGCATGGGGCTTTGACCGACTGTTTTCCGGCTACGACCTGTACCGCTTCTTCTGGCACCCGGCGCTGCTGCGCCTGAGCCTGTTCATTTGTCTTTTTGGCGCCATGGCGCTCACTGTTTACCGTTGAGACTGATCCGATGAAAAAGTTCTTCAGCCTGCTTGCCACCTTGCTGGTTCTGGCCCTTGCGATATGGATCGGCCGCACCCTCTGGGAGCATTACATGAACACCCCGTGGACCCGCGACGGGCGGGTCCGCGCCGACATCATCAACGTGGCCGCAGACGTCAACGGCTACGTGGTCAACGTGCCGGTCAAAGACAACCAATTGGTGAAAAAGGGCGATGTACTGCTGGAAATCGACCCGGAACACTACGAAATTGCTGTCAAACAGGCCGAGTCGCTGGTGGCTTCACGCAAGGCCACCTGGGAGATGCGCAAGCAGAACGCCCGTCGCCGGGCCGACATGGACAACCTGGTGATCTCCCGCGAAAACCGTGATGACGCCAGCAACGTTGCTGATTCAGCCCTGGCCGATTACCAGCACGCGCAGGCGCAACTGGACGCGGCCAAGCTCAACCTCAAGCGCACTAAAGTTGTGGCCACCGTTGATGGCTATGTGACCAACCTCAACGTTCACCCGGGTGACTACGCACGGGTCGGCGATCCGAAAATGGCCGTAATCGACAAAGATTCGTTCTGGGTCTACGGCTTCTTCGAAGAAACCAAACTGCCGCACATTCGCGTTGGCGACACCGCAGAACTGCAAATGATGAGCGGCGAAGTGTTGAAAGGCCACGTAGAAAGCATCTCGCGCGGTATCTACGACCGCGACAACCCCGAGAGCCGCGAACTGGTGGCAGACGTCAACCCGACCTTCAACTGGGTGCGTCTGGCCCAGCGTGTGCCAGTGCGCATCCACATCGACGAAATCCCGGACGGTTTCTTGCTGGCGGCGGGCACCACCTGCACCGTGATTGTTGATCAAACCGATAAATAAGCTGCACAACTGTGTAGGAGCGAGCTTGTCTCGCGATCTTTTGATCTTTATCCAAAAGGCTTTAAACGCCGGAATGGCTATCTGCGAGCAATAGATCAAAAGATCGCGAGACAAGCT
>NZ_JASCPQ010000164.1:0-6272 GCF_029959305.1 Pseudomonas sp. PS01297 | reverse complement strand
TTTGTGCCACACCGCCCCTGTAGGAGCGAGCTTGCCTCGCGAGCTTTAAAAAGATCAAAAGATCGCGAGGCAAGCTCGCTCCTACAACAGAGAGTTACTGAATTTCATCGGGTTTGACGATCACCCAGTTTTTGTCCGCCGTCACTGGCAGGCCGGCTTTGGCCTGGGCCGCGGCGTTTTTGGCAATCATGCCTTGCAGTTGCGCCATGTATTTGTCTTTACGGTTTATCCACAGGTGGATCCCGCCTTTGTCCACGTCAACGCTGTGGAACAACATGTAGCCGTCACTCGATGGCGTATCGCCGCCCACCAGCACCGGTTTTTTCCATTGGTCGATGTAGGTCAGGATCGCCGCCTGTTTACCCGCCATCCAGGTGGCCGGGGTCCAGAGGTAAGGCGTGAGTTCCAGGCCCATGTTGGCCTCTTCGTTGTACGTGCCCGCGCTGATCTGTTTACGCGCCGTGGTCAGCTCGCCGGTGTCGCGGTTTTTCAGCAGGGTGCTGACACCGATGACGTTCTGCGGTTTGACGTTGTAGCCGTACTTGGGATCGGCCGCGACCATGCGCACCAACTCTTCCGAGGCGGCGGTCATGACGTACACGTCGATGCCGTTTTCCATCAGCTTGTTGAACAGTTCAACCTGACCGGCAAACACCTTGGGCGGCTGGATTTCAGCGGTCTTGACCGTGTCGCCTTCGTAGTAAGACACCGGGATCGGCTGGCCGGACGCCATTAACTCATCCACATAGCCTTTGAGCTGTTGCAGGGTGAAGCCCGAAAACACCTGCGCCACCCACGGGTAGCAGACCATGTCGTCGATTTCGCACAAACGGTAGTAGTAGCTGAACAGGCTTTCCTGGCGCTCGGCCGTGTCTTTGAACGGGATCAGCTTGAGCGACGGGTCCAGGCTGTCACGGGTAATCAGGCCGAGGTTTTCCATGTACGGCAGCAACGCTTCTTCAAGGTCGTTGCGGTAGCTGGTGTTGTCCATGTCAAAGACCGCGAAGTTTCCTTTGTTCGCGTTGGCCGCAATCATGGCGTTCAGTTGCTTCGCCTGATCGGCCGGCCAGTGTTCCAATTCGGTTGCCAACACCTGCCCGGCCAAGCCCAAACACAGGGTTGCAGCTATCAACTTCGCCGTCAGCCTCATCGACTATGCTCCTTAAGAAAGGCGACGACGCTAGCAAACCTCTGTGACAGTTTTAGCGTGGATGCGACCTCGACCGTCTTGATAACGCCATGCGCTTATTCCAAAAGTGAAGGTAGTCATTCCAGAACGATATATTTCGAGCTATATCAACCTGTTAGCATTTCCGGTTCGAAAATTTTATCGCTTGAAGACGTCACCTGCGTCGTCCCCCTCTCCCCCGGAGCCCTCATGAATGTCCCGCTGATTCTCAATCTGCTGGTGTTCCTCGCGTTGCTGTTCGGCTTGTCGCTGACCCGCCACACCGCGTGGAGCCTGGCAAAAAAAGTCCTGCTGGCGCTGGTTATCGGCGTGCTCTTTGGCTTGGGCTTGCACCTGGTCTACGGCACGGACAGCCAAACCCTGAAAACCTCCATCGGCTGGTTCGAACTGGTGGGCAGTGGCTATGTGCAACTGCTGCAGATGATCGTCATCCCGCTGGTCTTTGCCTCGATCCTGAGCGCCGTGGCGCGCCTGCATAACGCGTCGTCGCTGGGCAAGATCAGTTTCCTGACCATCGGCACGTTGCTGTTCACCACCATGATCGCGGCCCTGGTGGGCATCGGCCTGACCAACCTGTTTGGCCTCACCGCCGACGGCCTGGTCGCGGGCGCTGCCGAAATAAGCCGCCTGCACGTGATCCAGAGCGACTACGCTGGCAAGGTCTCGGACCTCAACGTGCCGCAGTTGCTGCTGTCGTTTATCCCGCAGAACCCGTTCGCTGACCTGGCGCGCGCCAAGCCGACGTCGATCATCAGCGTGGTGATCTTCGCCGCCTTCCTTGGCATTGCCGCCCTGCAACTGCTCAAGGACGAGCCGGAAAAAGGCAGCAAAGTGCTGAACGCCATCGACACCCTGCAAGCCTGGGTGATGCGCCTGGTGCGTCTGGTGATGAAACTGACCCCTTACGGCGTGTTGGCGTTGATGACCAAAGTGGTCGCCACCTCCAACCTGCAAGACATCCTCAAGCTGGGCAGCTTTGTGGTGGTGTCGTACATCGGCCTGGCGCTGATGTTCGTGATTCACGGAGTGATCTTGTCGGTGTCGGGCGTTAACCCGCTGCGCTTCTTCCGCAAAGTCTGGCCGGTGCTGACCTTCGCCTTCACCAGCCGTTCGAGCGCAGCGAGCATCCCGCTGAGCATCGAAGCGCAAACCCGCCGCTTGGGCATTCCGGCTTCGATTGCCAGCTTTGCGGCCTCGTTTGGCGCGACCATCGGGCAAAACGGCTGTGCCGGTCTGTACCCGGCCATGTTGGCGGTGATGGTTGCCCCAACAGTCGGCATCAACCCGCTGGACCCGGTGTGGATCGCTTCGTTGGTGGCCATTGTGACCATCAGTTCGGTGGGCGTGGCGGGCGTGGGCGGCGGGGCAACCTTCGCGGCCCTGATCGTGCTGCCGGCCATGGGCTTGCCGGTGTCATTGGTGGCGTTGCTGATCTCGGTCGAGCCGTTGATCGACATGGGCCGCACGGCGCTGAACGTCAGCGGTTCGATGGTCGCCGGAACGGTCACCAGCCAGGCGTTGCACCAGACCGACAAGGCCATTCTGGCCGAAGACGATCATGGTGATCTGGCGCATACGTAACGCTGGAATCCTTGTAGGAGCTGCCGCAGGCTGCGATCTTTTGATTGTTAAAAAGATCGCAGCCTTCGGCAGCTCCTACAGATTATTTAAGCCCTTTCCCACACCTCAAAGCTGAACGCCGGTTTGCCCTCTGCAGCGTCATGCTTGTCTTCTGACACCAACGTCCACTGCGCCTGATCGAACTCAGGAAACCACGCATCCCCTTCCGGGCTCAAACCCACACGCGTCAGGTACAGCCGGTCGGCATCCGCCAGCCCTTGGGTGTACAACTGCGCGCCGCCAATCAGCATCAGCTCGTTCACATCGTGCTCAATGGCCCAGGCTTCGGCGCGCTCGACGGCGGCCTCCAGCGAGGCAAACACTTCGGCACCTTCGAGCTGCAAGCCGGTCTGACGACTTACCACCAGGTTCAAGCGCCCCGGCAGAGGGCGGCCCAGCGAATCCCAGGTCTTGCGACCCATGATGATCGGCTTGCCCAAGGTAGTGGCCTTGAAATATTTGAAGTCCGCCGGCAAATGCCACGGCATGCTGTTGTCGACGCCGATCACGCGGTTTTCACCGAGGGCCGCGATCAGGCTGAGGGGGAGTGATTTTTTCATGCCGCCGAGGATACCAGAGCCGCCCGCGCTGTCAGTACCCCGCCTGACTAACCGGCATTCAGCGGTTATGCTCATGACTCACTTGAATGGAATGTCGCGTGACTGAACTTTCCCCGTTGCAACGTCTTTGGCTGACCGAAACCGTGCGCCTGCGCGAAGAACACGCAGGCCCACTGGACGATCTGGAAGCCAACCGCCGCGCCCGCAGCAGCGCCGGTGATCTGAGCACACGCCTGCAAAACCGTGCGCTGTGGCTGGCCGAGCGCGATGGCCTGGTCACGGCCATGCGCCATTGGCTGCAAGGCTCACGCCTGGCGCTATTGGGACTCGCCGTGCTGGCCGTCATCAGCGGCGGCGGGCTGGCTTTTGCCGCGCTGGGCAATGGGCAAACCCCGGTCAATGTGTTCTGGGCACTCGGCAGCCTGCTCGGCATCAACCTGATTTTGCTGATCAGTTGGCTGCTGGGGCTGGTTTTCGCCGGTGAACACAGCGCCAGCCTCGGGCGTTTGTGGCTGTGGCTCAGTGACAAATTTGCCCGCGACGCCAAGGCCGCGCAGTTGGCCCCGGCGTTGCTGCTGGTGCTGCAACGGCAAAAACTCAATCGCTGGGCGCTGGGCACCTTGGTTAATGGTTTGTGGCTGCTGGCAATGCTCAGCGCGCTGACGCTCATGCTCTTGCTGATGGCCACCCGCCGTTACGGCTTTGTCTGGGAAACCACCATTTTGAGCGCCGATGTGTTTGTCAGCGCCACCCGCGCTTTGGGCGTGGTGCCCGGCTGGCTGGGGTTTAGCGGGCCGACCGAAGCGATGATCCGCGCCAGCACCGACACCGCCTACAGCAGCGAAGCCGTGCGTCAGGCCTGGGCCGTGTGGCTGGTGGGCGTAGTCGTGGTCTACGGCGTGTTGCCGCGCCTGTTGCTCGCGGCCTTCTGCCGCTGGCGCTGGATCCGGGGGCGCAACGCGCTGCAACTGGACCTCAACCTGCCCGGCTACAGCCAACTGCGCGAACGCCTGATGCCGAGCAGTGAGCGCCTTGGGGTCAACGACGTGGCCCCCGAGCAGTTGCATAACGTGCACGCCGGGCAGACCGACCTGGACACCGAGGGCGCGCTGATCGTCGCCATCGAGCTGGACGACCAGCACCCGTGGCCGCCCAAACTGCCGAATACGGTCAAAGACGCGGGCATCCTCGACAGCCGCGAATCCCGGCAAAAACTGCTGGAGCAAATGACCCGTTTTCCGCCTGCACGGCTGGCGATTGCCTGCGACCCACGGCGCTCGCCCGACCGTGGCAGCCTTGCGCTGATCGGCGAACTGGCGCGCAGCGCAGCGGCCACCCGCATCTGGCTGCTGCAAGCACCGCCCGGCCAGGCGCTGGACGCCGATCGCCTGAGCGACTGGCACCATGCCCTGGAAAAACTCGGGCTGCCGTTTGCCACCAGCGCGCCCATCAACTGGCTGGAGACAGGCCATGACTAAGCCACTGACGCTGGCCGTGGTCGGCCACACCAATGTCGGCAAAACCTCGTTGCTGCGTACCCTCACCCGCGATGTCGGCTTTGGCGAAGTGTCCCATCGCCCCAGCACCACCCGGCACGTGGAAGGGGCTAGGTTGTCGGTGGACGGCGAACCGCTGTTGGAGTTGTACGACACGCCGGGGCTGGAAGACGCCATCGCCCTGCTCGACTATCTGGAACGCCTCGACCGCCCCGGCGAACGTCTTGACGGCCCAGCGCGGGTCGCACGTTTTCTCGACGGCAGCGAAGCGCGCCAGCGGTTTGAACAAGAAGCCAAAGTGCTGCGCCAGTTGCTAGCCTCGGACGCCGGACTGTATGTGATCGACGCCCGCGAGCCGGTGCTGGCCAAATACCGCGACGAACTCAGCGTGCTGGCCAGTTGCGGCAAGCCGCTGTTGCCAGTGCTCAACTTTGTCAGCAGCCCGCAGCACCGCGAGCCTGAATGGCGCGACGCCTTGGCCCGGCTCGGCCTGCATGCGTTGGTGCGTTTTGACAGCGTGGCCCCGCCGGAAGACGGCGAGCGGCGCCTGTATGAAAGCCTCGCCTTGCTGCTGGAGCATTCACGCGGCGCGCTGCAACGCTTGATCACTGATCAAGAGGCCCAACGCGAAGCACGCAAACACAGTGCCCTGCGCCTGATCGCGGAACTGTTGATTGACTGCGCCGCGTGCCGACGTAGCGTGGCGAGCGAAAAAACCGTCGAGCAACAGGCCATCAATCAACTGCGCGAAGCGGTTCGCCAACGTGAACAACGCTGCGTCGAGGCGCTGCTCAAGCTGTACGGTTTTCGCCCCCAGGACGCGGCAGCCAGCGACTTGCCGTTGCTGGACGGACGCTGGGGCGACGACTTGTTTAACCCCGAAACCCTCAAACAACTGGGGGTGCGCGTGGGCAGCGGAATCGCCGCCGGCGCCGCTGCCGGGGCGGGTGTGGACTTGATGGTCGGCGGCCTGACCTTGGGCGCAGCAGCACTGGCCGGGGCGATCGCCGGGGGCGCGCTGCAAACGGCGCGCAGCTATGGCAGCCGCTTGCTGGGCAAACTCAAGGGCCAGCGCGAACTGACCGTGGACGACAGCGTATTGCGCTTGCTGGCCTTGCGCCAACGCCAGTTGCTGCACGCGCTGAACGCACGCGGGCATGCGGCCGTCGACAGCATTCAGGTCGCCACCCCACAGGACAAAACCTGGCGCGAAGGCAAACTGCCCGAGCCGCTCAACAAAGCACGGGCGTACCCGCAATGGTCATCGCTCAACCCGCACCCCAAATTGAGCCAGGCCGAGCGTCAGGAGCAGATCGAGCTGCTGGCCGAGCAAATCTGACTACGGCACCTCCTCTGTGGGAGCGGGCTTGCTCGCGATACAGGCAACACGGTGCATCCGCTAAAACG
>NZ_JASCPQ010000163.1:0-6273 GCF_029959305.1 Pseudomonas sp. PS01297 | reverse complement strand
TATTTTTTGAAGTGTGGGAGCGGGCTTGCTCGCGAGGATAAACCCCGGTTTGTCTCTTGAACCGAGGCGCCTGAATCGCGAGCAAGCCCGCTCCCACGGTTTTTTTAAAATTTTCAGGATGCGCCTGCGGGGGCATCAACCGACAAGACAGAGGAACACATGAGCAAGCAGATTCTGATTCTCCCAGGCGACGGTATTGGCCCAGAAATCATGGCTCAGGCAGTTAAAGTGCTTGAACTGGCCAATGACAAATTTCAGCTCGACTTTGAGCTGACTCACGACGTGATCGGCGGCGCAGCCATCGACCAGCACGGCGTGCCGCTGGCTGACGAGACCCTGGAACGTGCTCGTGCTGCTGACGCTGTGTTGCTGGGCGCCGTGGGCGGCCCGAAGTGGGACACCATCGAGCGTGACATTCGCCCTGAGCGCGGCCTGTTGAAAATCCGTTCGCAACTGGGTCTGTTCGGTAACCTGCGCCCGGCCATTCTGTACCCGCAACTGGCTGACGCATCGAGCCTCAAGCCTGAAATCGTTGCAGGCCTGGACATCCTGATCGTTCGTGAGCTCACGGGCGGTATCTACTTCGGCGCGCCGCGCGGCACCCGCGAGCTGGAAAACGGCGAGCGTCAGTCGTATGACACGCTGCCGTACAGCGAAAGCGAAATCCGCCGCATTGCCCGCGTCGGTTTCGACATGGCCCGTGTGCGTGGTAAAAAGCTGTGTTCGGTCGACAAAGCCAACGTATTGGCCTCCAGCCAACTGTGGCGCGAAGTGGTCGAGCAAGTGGCCAAGGACTACCCGGACGTAGAACTGAGCCACATGTATGTCGACAACGCGGCGATGCAACTGGTGCGTGCACCCAAGCAGTTTGACGTGATTGTCACTGACAACATGTTCGGCGACATCCTGTCTGACGAAGCCTCGATGCTCACAGGTTCCATCGGCATGCTGCCGTCGGCCTCGCTGGATGCCAACAACAAAGGCATGTACGAGCCGTGCCACGGTTCGGCACCGGACATCGCCGGCAAAGGCATTGCCAACCCGTTGGCGACCATTTTGTCGGTCTCGATGATGCTGCGTTACAGCTTCAACCAGCAGGCTGCCGCTGACGCCATCGAGCAGGCCGTGAGCCTGGTTTTGGACCAGGGGCTGCGTACCGGTGACATCTGGTCGACCGGTTGCACCAAGGTCGGCACACAGGAAATGGGCGATGCAGTAGTCGCGGCGCTACAGAATCTGTAATCTCTCGGGCCCGTTACTTCCTGTTGGTGGAAGTAACGACCCCACTTTTTGTTAAAGGTGTAGTTGCGATGAAACGTGTAGGTCTTGTCGGTTGGCGCGGTATGGTTGGTTCCGTGCTCATGCAGCGGATGCTGGAAGAGCAGGATTTCGATCTTATTGAGCCGGTGTTTTTCACTACCTCCAATGTCGGTGGGCAGGGTCCTTCCGTGGGCAAAGACATTGCCCCGCTGAAGGATGCTTACAGCATTGAAGAGTTAAAAACCCTCGATGTGATTCTGACCTGCCAGGGCGGCGACTACACCAATGAGGTGTTCCCAAAGCTGCGTGAGGCGGGTTGGCAAGGTTACTGGATCGATGCGGCGTCGAGCCTGCGCATGCAGGATGACGCGGTCATTATTCTGGATCCGGTCAACCGCAAGGTCATCGACCAGCAGCTGGATGCAGGCACCAAGAACTACATCGGTGGCAACTGCACCGTCAGCTTGATGCTGATGGGCCTGGGCGGTCTGTTCGAAGCCGGTCTGGTCGAGTGGATGAGCGCCATGACTTATCAGGCGGCTTCCGGTGCCGGTGCACAGAACATGCGCGAGCTGATCAAGCAGATGGGCGCAACCCACGCTGCGGTCGCCGATCAACTGGCTGACCCGGCCAGCGCCATCCTTGATATCGACCGCCGTGTGGCAGAAGCCATGCGCAGCGATGCTTACCCGACCGAAAACTTCGGCGTGCCATTGGCTGGCAGCTTGATCCCATGGATCGACAAAGAACTGCCAAACGGCCAGAGCCGCGAAGAGTGGAAAGCGCAAGCTGAAACCAACAAGATCCTGGGTCGCTTCAAAAACCCGGTTCCGGTTGACGGCATCTGCGTGCGTATCGGTGCGATGCGTTGCCACAGTCAGGCCTTGACCATCAAGCTGAACAAAGATGTGCCAATCGCGGACATCGAAGGCTTGATCAGCCAGCACAACCCTTGGGTCAAACTGGTGCCGAACCAGCGTGAAATCAGCATGCAAGAGCTGAGCCCGACCAAGGTCACAGGCACCCTGAACGTGCCGGTTGGCCGTCTGCGCAAGCTGAACATGGGTTCGCAGTTCCTCGGTGCATTCACTGTGGGCGACCAGTTGCTGTGGGGTGCGGCTGAGCCGTTGCGCCGCATGCTGCGGATTCTGCTGGAGCGTTAATCGCCCCGGTTGCAATCAAAACCCGCGTCTCGCAAGGGCCGCGGGTTTTTTTATCCATGCGCTATTGTCATCCATGGCGCTACAAAGCGCTGTCCGTTGCCTCCACCGGTGGCTCCCGGTACAGTGCCGCTCCCCACGTTTCGCCTGAGGTAGACACATGAACCAGTCCTTTGATATCGCCGTCGTCGGCGCCACCGGCACTGTCGGCGAAACACTTGTGCAAATCCTTGAAGAGCGCGACTTCCCGGTTGCCAACTTGCATCTGCTGGCCAGCAGCGAGTCGGCCGGCAGTTCGGTGCCTTTTCGGGGTAAAAACGTTCGAGTGCGTGAGGTCGACGAATTCGACTTCAGTAAAGCCAAACTCGTATTTTTTGCCGCTGGCCCTGCCGTGACCTTGAGCTTTGCCGCCAAAGCCCGTGCGGCCGGTTGCAGCGTGATCGATTTGTCCGGCGCATTGCCAGCCGACCAGGCCCCGCAGGTTGTGCCTGAGTCCAATGGACATATCCTGGCCGGGCTCGCGCAACCGTTTCAGATCAGCAGCCCAAGCCCTTCGGCCACCGCGCTGGCGGTGGTGCTGGCGCCGCTGCGCGAGTTGCTGGACTTGCAGCGCGTCACGGTCACCGCCTGCCTGGCGGTCTCGGCCCAAGGTCGCGAAGCGGTGTCTGAATTGGCCCGCCAAACCACGTCACTGCTTAATATGCACCCGCTGGAAACCCGGTTTTTCGACCGTCAGATGGCGTTTAACCTGCTGGCGCAGGTGGGCAAGCCGGATGAGCAGGGGCATGTGCCGCTGGAAAAACGCCTGGTCACCGAGCTGCGTGAAGTGCTTGGCATGCCGGGCCTGAAAGTTTCCGTGACGTGCATTCAAGCTCCGGTATTTTTTGGCGATAGCTATAGTGTGTCGTTACAACTGGCTGCGCCGGTTGACCTGCAGGCCGTCAATGCTGCGCTTGAAGCCGGTGAGGGGATTGAGTGGGTAGAGGCCGATGACTACCCGACAGCCGTAGGCGATGCGGTGGGGCAAGACGTGGTGTATGTCGGCCGCGTTCGCCACGGTGTCGACGATAGCAGTGAACTAAATCTGTGGCTGGCGTCAGATAACGTACGCAAAGGCGCGGCATTGAACGCCGTACAACTGGCTGAGTTGTTGATAAAAGACCCACTGTAAAAGATACTTGGCGTCGCTATTTGGCAGGTTTGCCGAGGCGGCGTCGCAGTCAAGCTGCTGTCAGGGCTTACAGATTCAATGAGGCAATGCGCGGGCCGATGACAGCCCTCGACTGTCGTCAGGCAGCAGCTTTACAGGTCTCGTGGGACGAGGCCTGTACCAATAAGGAAGAGGCTATGGTTCAGGTTCGCAAATTAGTGTTAGCAATAGCCGCCGCTTCGGCGCTGTCATCCGGTATGGCGCAGGCGCTTGGGCTCGGCGAGCTGACCCTGAAGTCGACGCAGAACCAGCCGCTGCTGGCCGAGATCGAGCTGCTGGACGTCAAGGACCTGAGCGCTGCCGAAGTAGTGCCCAGCCTGGCGCCGGCAGACGAATTCACCAAAGCCGGGGTGCCGCATCCGGCGTATCTGAACGACCTGCGTTTTACCCCGGTGATTAATCCCAACGGCAAGAGCGTGCTGCGGGTTACCTCCAGCCAGCCGTTGTCGGAACCTTTCGTAAAATTTCTGGTGCAAGTCATGTGGCCCAATGGCCGCTTGATGCGTGACTACAGCGTCCTGCTGGACCCCGCCAAGTACTCGCCACAAACCGCAGCCGCCGCGGCGACAGCTCCAGCTTCTGCAGCCAGCGCGGCTGGTGGGGAGGCAGGGCAATACACCACGTCTGCCCGTGACACCCTGTGGGAAATTGCCGCCAAGGCGCGCAATGGCGGTTCGGTGCAGCAAACCATGCTGGCGATTCAGGCGCTCAACCCCGATGCCTTTATCGGCGGCAACATCAACCGCCTGAAAACCGGCCAGGTGCTGCGCTTGCCGACGGCCGCGCAAAGTGTCGAGTTGGCCCAGTCCAAGGCTGTTGCCGAAGTCGCGACGCAGAACGCTGACTGGCGCAGTGGGCGGCGTACCGCGCCTCGCGCTCAGCAACTGGATGCCACTGCGCGCATACCCGCGGCAACGGCGCAACCCAAAGCTGAGGTTAAAGATGGCTTGAGCCTGGTTGCAGGGCAGGCGGGCAAGGGTGCGGGCAGTGACGCCAAGAACACCAGCGACAAGCTGGCGATGACCCAGGAAAGCCTCGACAGCAGCCGTCGGCAAAGTGCCGAGTTGCAAAGCCGGGTACAAGACCTGCAAAGCCAGGTCGACAAGTTGCAACGCTTGATCGAATTGAAAAACAACCAGTTGGCCAAGTTGCAGGGCGAAGCTCCAGCGCCGCTCGACGCCAGCGCTGCGTTGCCAGCCAGTCTGGTAGGCGAAGCGGCAGACACACCTGAAGACGACATCGCCCCGGCCACTGAAGGTGCGCCGGCAACCGCTGTAGCACCGGCGCCGGGCGATACAGCCAGTGATGAACGCAAGATCCAGGACCTGCTCGCCAGCCCGATGCTGACGGCCGCCGTGGGTGGTGCAGCGGTCTTGTTGCTGTTGCTCTTGTTGCTGCTACTGGTACGTCGGCGCAAGGCCCAGCAAGCGGCCGAGCGCCATGCGCGTATGGCGCGGGCGCTGGAAGAAGAGCCTGAGTTCGCGGCAGACTTCGACCTGCCAGAAAGCAGCTTTGAAGGCATTGAAGTGGCATCGCCGAGCGTTCATCTGGACGCCGCCCCAGCCCCTGCACCAGCACCCGCGCCGACCCCGGCTCCGGCCGCAGTCGTCGCACCTGTACCGCCGGTGGCTGCACCCGCCAAGTCAGGCGCTGAAGTACTGGTTGAAGCGGAGCAATTGATTCAGCAGCACCAGTTCCATGAAGCGGCCGGGCTGCTCGAAAGTGCCATCAGTCACGCACCGCAGCGCAGTGACCTGCGTTTGAAATTGATGCAAGTCTATGGCGAATTGGGTGAGCGTGAAGCCTTTATCGCGCAAGAGCGCCAACTGGTTGCCAATGGCAAAAACTACGCCGAAGTGGCCCAGCTCAAGGTGCGCTACCCGGCCATGGCTGCAGTAGCGGCAGGGATTGTCGCGGCAGCAGTGGCTTTGCAGTTCCAGGCTGATTTTGTCAAAGAAATGATGCGCGACGACCGGGTTGTCGAGCCTGAGCCCGAATTCAAGCTGGCACCCGTGGTGACGCCACCGGCCGAAGAGTTTGACCACGACTTTGACTTGAGCCTCGATGATCTGGAAGCGGTATCACCGACCCAAGTCTCGACTGAGCAGGGTCTTGATGACCTGGTTGAGGCGAACGAGCAGAGCTTCGATGCGGTGCTTCAGCAGCAGGCTGAAGCCCAGGCAGCGCTGGACAAGGCAGCAGATTTTGACCTCGACCTGCCGGATGACTTTGATTTGTCCTTGGCAGAAGAAGCGCCAGCGGTGCCAGACGTGCCGGACAGCTTCTCGATGGAACTGGACAAAGTTAACGCTGAGTTACAGCGCTTGTCCCAAAGCCTGGAAGAGCCGGCGATGGCCGAGCCTTTTGCCGGGGCTGTAGCAGGCGCTGACGAAGAACCGGAGTTCGACTTCCTGTCGGGCGCCGATGAAGCCGCGACCAAACTTGACCTGGCCCAGGCTTATATCGACATGGGCGACGACGAAGGCGCGCGTGACATCCTGACCGAAGTCATGGGCGAGGGTAGCCCGGAGCAACAGGCCGAGGCTATCGAACTGCTCTCCCGCCTGGCCTGACTCCTCCTGTAGGAGCGCGCGTGTCTCCCGCAAGTTTTTAAAATAAAAAAGAAAGCGCGCCAAAGGGGGG
>NZ_JASCPQ010000162.1:0-6341 GCF_029959305.1 Pseudomonas sp. PS01297 | reverse complement strand
AGCTTGCCTCGCGATCTTTTGATTTTGAAAAGATCGCGAGGCAAGCTCGCTCCTACAGGGTATTTCGGTATGGATCAGGAACCGGTGCGCCAGGTGATTTCTTCTTCGCCGTCTGCGCTGACGCGGATCCAGCGGTCAGCGTCTTCTTCGCCGTCTTCTTCAACCCAGGTGCCCGGCGCGCAACGGACTTCTACGTTCAATGCCTTGAAGGCATCACGGGCGCAGGCGATGTCGTCTTCCCATGGCGTTTGGTCGCTTTCCAGGTACAGGCTGTTCCACTTGCCCACGGCCTTTGGCATCCAGGTCACTGGAACCTTGCCGGCGGTGCATTTCCATACCTGGCCTTTTTGCTTCCACTCCGAGCACTCGCC
Source organism: Pseudomonas sp. PS01297 (assembly GCF_029959305.1). Classification (NCBI taxonomy): domain Bacteria; kingdom Pseudomonadati; phylum Pseudomonadota; class Gammaproteobacteria; order Pseudomonadales; family Pseudomonadaceae; genus Pseudomonas; species Pseudomonas sp. PS01297. Next base: position 5,970 of record NZ_JASCPQ010000162.1, on the reverse strand, counting down.
CAGCACCGTGGACAGCCAGTCGGCGACTTCTTTGTAGGTGACCGCTTCCTTCAGGTAAATCTCAATATCGGGCTGGCGCATGGATGGTCCTCACTGCGTGTCTGAAAAATCCATTCGCGGATTCGTCGGGCCCGCCGCTGGGGTGGCAGGCCGTAAAAGGGTTATTGAAGCACGAAATAATCGTAACGCATGGACACCGTCACCTTTAAAGGCTCCGGGTCTTCGATGACCTGTGCCCGGCGTTCGGCACTGGCGCGCCAGCCGTGCGGGGTCATGGCCAACAAGTTGGCGCGGTCCTGGGGCTCGCTCAGGCTCAAGGTGAACTCCAGTGTTTCACTGTGTTGCAACTGCATGCCGTCCGGCACCAGGGCCAAATGCTTGTCGTCGCTGTAGTCGCGTACCTCGTCGTAGAGCCGCTCACGCAGCTCCATCAGATGGCCTCGGGTCGGGCCTACGCGCATCAAACCGCCGCCGGGGCTGAGCAAGCGCTTGGCTTCTAGCCAGTCGAGCGGGCTGAACACACTGGCAAGGAACTGGCAGCTGGCATCAGCCATGGGCACCCGCGCCATGCTGGCGACCAGCCAGCTCAGGTTCGGGTTGCGCTTGCAGGCGCGCTTGACGGCCTCACGGGAAATGTCGAGTGCGTAACCGTCGGCATTGGGCAAGGCGTCGGCGATTTGCGCGGTGTAGTAGCCCTCGCCACAGCCGATGTCGAGCCAGTGCTGCGGGGCGCGCTCGGCGGCCAGTTCAGCCAGACGCTTGGCCACGGGCGCATAGTGGCCTGCGTTGAGGAAATCGCGGCGGGCTTCAACCATGGCCTGGTTGTCACCAGGGTCGCGGCTGTTTTTGTGCTGCACCGGCAACAGGTTCAAATAACCCTGGCGGGCACGGTCAAAGCGATGGCCTGCGGGGCAGGCCACGCCATTGTCGAGCGCCGCCAGCGGCGCTGCGCAAATAGGGCAAGCGAGCATCAGGCGAGCAACTTGATCAGGGTGTGGTAGTAGATCTCGGTCAGCACGTCGAGATCGCTGGCCAGTACCCGCTCGTTGACCTGGTGGATGGTCGCGTTGACCGGGCCCAGTTCAACCACTTGGGTGCCCAGGGTGGCGATAAAACGCCCGTCCGAGGTGCCACCGCTGGTGGAGGCTTTGGTTTCGCGGCCGGTGACCTGTTTGATGCTCGACGATACGGCGTCCAGCAGGGCGCCCGGCTCGGTGAGGAACGGCAGGCCGGACAGCGCCCACTCGATGTGCCAGTCCAGGTCGTGCTTGTCGAGGATATCAGCGACGCGTTGCTGCAAGCCTTCAACGGTGGACTCGGTAGAGAAGCGGAAGTTGAAAACCGCCACCAGATCGCCGGGGATCACGTTGGTCGCGCCGGTGCCCGAGTTGAGGTTGGAGATCTGGAAGCTGGTCGGCGGGAAGAACGCGTTGCCGTCATCCCAGTGCTCGGCGGCCAGTTCAGCCAGCGCCGGTGCCGCCAAGTGGATCGGGTTCTTGGCCAGGTGCGGGTAGGCAACGTGGCCCTGAACACCGCGAACGGTGAGCTTGGCGCCCAGCGAGCCACGACGACCGTTTTTCACCACGTCACCGACCAGGGTGGTGCTCGACGGTTCGCCAACGATGCACCAGTCCAGACGCTCATTACGTGCAGCAAAACGCTCGACCACCGCCTTGGTGCCGTGGTGGGCCGGGCCTTCTTCGTCGCTGGTGATCAGAAACGCGACCGAACCCTTGTGGTCCGGGTAGTCCGCAACAAAGCGCTCAGCGGCGACCAGCATGGCCGCGAGGCTGCCCTTCATGTCGGCGGCGCCGCGTCCGCAGAGCATGCCGTGTTCGTCGATCACTGCGTCAAACGGGTCGTTCTGCCAGGCGTGCACCGGGCCGGTCGGCACCACGTCGGTGTGGCCGGCGAAGCACAGCACCGGGCCTTCGTGTTTGCCGTGGGTGGCCCAGAAGTTATCAACGTCTTCGATGCGCATCGGTTCCAGCTTGAAGCCGGCATCGCCCAAGCGTTGCATCATCAGCTTCTGGCAGTCGGCGTCGATCGGCGTCACAGAAGGGCGACGAATCAGATCGCAGGCAAGTTGCAGGGTCGGCGAAAGGTCGGCATGGGCCGTCATGATAGGGACTCCGAAGCGGGACAAGTGCGGGCGGCACGGCACAAAAGGGCGGTTATCTTAAAGCAAAACGGCGGCCAGAGGCCGCCGTTTAGAGGTTGCGTGCAATTTATGCCGCGGGTTGCTCCTGCTCGGCCTCAACAGGCTTGGGCAGGGACGAGGTGAAGGCCATGATCAGCGCCGCCAGATACGGCAGCGATTGCACCATCAGCATCACCACCCAGAAGCGCATGTCGTTGCTCGGCAGGCCCTGGACCAAGAAGATCCCGAGCGCTGCACCCCACAGCAACAGCATGATGAAGACTTCTTCGCGGGCTTCCGAAATGGCCACCCAAAAGCCGTGATTGTCGGCGTTTTTAGGCGTGCGGAAGAACGGAATGCTGGTGGTGAAGAAGCCGTACAGCACCGCTTTGGCGATGGTGTGCGACAACGCCAGGCCTGCCAGGGCTGCGGCAAATGCGTCCTTGAGGTTGACCCCCACGGCGCGGCGGTACAGGAAGATGATCTTGCCGACCTTGAACACAAATAGCGCCAACGGCGGGATGGCGAAAATCAGTAACGGCGGGTCAACCCGCGTCGGCACAATAATCATCGCCGCCGACCACAGCAGGGCGCCCACGGTGAAGAAAATATTCATGCCGTCAGCCACCCACGGTAACCAGCCCGCGAGGAAGTGATAACGCTGGCCACGGGTCAGCTCGGTGTTTTTGCCCAGCAGCAGGCTCGACGCGTGACGCTTGATGATCTGAATCGCCCCATAGGCCCAGCGGAAGCGCTGTTTCTTGAAGTCGATAAAGGTATCGGGCATCAGCCCTTTGCCGTAGCTGTTGTGGGAATAGGCTGCGGAATAGCCCTTTTCGAACACGCGCAGGCCCAGCTCGGCGTCTTCACAGATGCACCAGTCAGCCCAGCCCAACTCTTCAAGCACCGAGCGACGGGTCATGGTCATGGTGCCGTGCTGAATGATCGCGTCACGGTCGTTGCGGGTCACCATACCAATGTGGAAGAAGCCTTTGTATTCCGAGTAGCAGAGCTTCTTGAAGGTGCTTTCACTGTGGTCGCGGTAGTCTTGCGGCGACTGCACGATGGCGATTTTCGGGTCGGCAAAGTGCGGCACCATGTGCTTGAGCCAGTTGCGATCGACGCAGTAATCGGAGTCGATAACCGCGATCACTTCGGCGTCTGGCGCGGTGTGCGGGATCAAGTAGTTCAGCGCGCCGCCCTTGAAGCCGGCCAGCGGTGCCACATGGAAAAACTTGAAGCGCGGGCCCAGGGTGGCGCAGTAGTCACGCACCGGTTCCCACACCGCCGGGTCTTTGGTGTTGTTGTCGATCAGCAACACTTCGAAGTCCGGGTAATCGAGGTTGGCCAGCGCGTTAAGCGTCTGTTTGACCATCTCTGGCGGCTCGTTGTAACACGGCACATGAATCGAGACTTTCGGGCGGTAGGCATCGTCGCTTTCGACCGGTAAAAACTCACGGCGCCGCTTGCGAATCCAGACCGCTTCAGCCAGTTCATGGGCCTCGGTGAGCAGCACAATAAACACCCCGAGCGCGCCTAGCCCGAGCAGGAAACCCACCGTCAGGCTGAACCAGGTGCTGTATTGCTGGCTGTAGTCGTAGCCGATCCATACCAGCGCCGAACCACACAGGAATGCGGTGAAGGTCAGGAAGGTGCGGCCACGTTGACGCAAGGCCGAGCCGTCGATCAGCAGCAAGGCCAGCGACAGCAAGCCCATCACCACCGAGCCAATGGCCAGTACGCGCCACTGCGGGATGGCAACCACCGGGCCTTCAAAGTTGAATTTTTGCTGGCGGGCCGCGTTGAATACACCCCAGTACGCGCCGACTGAACCTTCATCGCTGGCCTTCCACGGCTGGTCGAAGGCTTCGATCACGAAGTAGTTGTAGCCGCGACGGTTCAGGTTATTGACCAGCGTACGCAGGTAAATGGCCTGGTCAGCCGGTGACGCGTCAGCGCCACCGCGCATGCGACCGTTGCTCGGCCAGCCGACCTCGGAGAGCAGCAGCGGTTTTTTCGGGAAGATTTTTTTCAGGTCGCGGGCGCGGTCCAGAACAAACTGGCCAGCTTTGTCGACCGGGATAAATTCCCAGTACGGCAGGATGTGCGCGGCGATCAGGTCAACGTGCTTGGCCAGTTGCGGGTATTTCTCCCAGATGTGCCACTGCTCAGAGGTGGTCACCGGGACTTTGACCGCGGCTCGCACCCGGTCCAGCAGCACGGCGAGGTCTTCGGGGGTGATCTCTTCGCGAAACAGCGCTTCGTTGCCGACCACAACCCGTACGACGCTGCGCGAGTTATTGGCCAGTTCGATGGCTTTTTGAATTTCGCGCTCGTTGCGCTCCAGATCGGGGCTGATCCAGATGCCGAGGGTCACCCGCAGGCCGAACTCTTCCGCCAGCTTGGGGATGTCGCCCAAGGTGCCGTCGACCGAGTAGGTACGAATGTTGTCGGTCAGCTTGCTCATGATCTCCAGGTCGCGACGCATTTCATCGTCGGTCGGGTACTGGTCTTTCTGCGGGTACTGGCCTTGTTGGAACGGCGAGTACGAAAAGCCGGAGATCTGATCAGGCCAGTTGGGGGCGGATACCGGGCGGTTAATCAGCGCCCAGAAGCCTGTGAAGAGGGCAGCGATGGCCAGCACGACCACCAGGTTGAGTCCAAATTTACGCGATGACATAACGTTTTCGGGTTCCAAAGGGAGTGGAACGAAGATCGATCGGCAAGTGCCAAACGGCGCGCATCCTACACTGCGCTCTGACCCACCGTACAGCACACGGAATCAGGTCGCGCATTGGGCAGCTAGAGCACTCTTAAGTTCTTTCTTTGTTGCTTGTAGCTCTTGTCTTGTTAACTAGTGGGTCATTAAAGCAGTGTTGGTCGCATAGAGCTTGGTAAAGATACTCAACGGCCCGCATGCCCCCTATAATGCGCGCCGGTTTTTGGGGTGTTGGTCATGAGTACAGAAGATCCACGGTTTGCCGGCGTTGCCCGGTTATATGGGCTGCAAGGCCTGGAACGACTGCGTGCAGCGCACGTGGCAATTGTGGGCGTGGGCGGTGTCGGCTCGTGGGCGGCCGAGGCAATTGCCCGCTGCGGCGTCGGCGAAATCTCGTTGTTCGACCTCGATGACGTGTGCGTCAGCAACAGCAACCGCCAGTTGCACGCACTGAGCTCGACCATTGGTCGGGACAAAGTCGAAGTGATGGCTGAGCGCCTGCGCGAGATCAACCCGGCCTGCACCGTGCATGCGGTGGCGGATTTCGTGACCCGCGAAACCATGGCTGAGTACATCACCCCGAACATTGACTGCGTGATCGACTGCATCGACAGCGTCAATGCCAAGGCGGCGCTGATTGCTTGGTGCAAGCGGCGCAAGATCCAGATCATCACCACGGGCGGTGCGGGCGGGCAAATTGACCCGACCCTGATTCAGGTCTGCGACCTGAACCGTACCTTTAATGACCCGCTGGCCTCGAAAGTGCGTTCTACCTTGCGTCGCGATTACGGCTTTTCGCGCACGGTAACCCGTCACTACAGCGTGCCGTGTGTGTTTTCGACCGAGCAACTGCGCTATCCCAAGCCTGACGGCAGCATTTGCCTGCAGAAAAGTTTTGTAGGCGATGGTGTGAAGCTCGATTGTGCCGGCGGTTTTGGCGCCGTGATGATGGTCACCGCGACCTTCGGCATGGTCGCGGCCACCAAGGCCGTGGACAAAATCGTGGCGGGCGTGCGCAGGCCCTCAGAGAAGGTCAAGGCTAAACCCTGAGTTGTAGGAGCGGGGGTTGGGCCCGCGCGTTTTTTAAAATAAAAAAAAAGCCGGGGCCGCG
>NZ_JASCPQ010000161.1:0-6352 GCF_029959305.1 Pseudomonas sp. PS01297 | reverse complement strand
CCCCTTTTTTTCAAAAAACCCCCCCCGCCCCCCACCCCCGCTCCTACACACAGCAAAAGTCGTTACACCATCACCGCGAAGTTCGTCCGGAACTGCTGCGGCGAGACGCCCAGCCTGCGCATGAACACGCTGCGCAGGTGGTGCGCATCGCGAAAACCGCATTCGTAGGCCACGGTCTTGAGGGCCAGCGCCGGGTTTTCCAGTAAGGCGCGGGCGGCATCCACTCGCGCGCCCTCAACAAATTGTGCCGGGGTAATACCGGTGTCACGGGCAAATACCCGAGAGAAGTTGCGCGGGCTCATGTTGGCCGCTTGCGCCAGTTCACTGATGGTCAGATCCGCACGCAGATTGGCCTGCACAAACCGTTGCACCGCTGCCACCGGTGAATCGTCAGGGGTGGCTACAGTCAGAAACGGGCTGAACTGCGACTGCCCGCCCGAGCGCTGGGTAAACACCACCAGCCGTTTGGCCACGCTGAGTGCGACCTCGGGGCCATGATCCTGGCTCAACACATACAGCGACAGATCAATCCCGGCCGTCACCCCGGCTGAGGTAAACACGTTGTCGTCCTGCACATACAGGCGATCGGCTTCCAGTTTTGCGCTCGGGCACAGGCGCGCCAAGGCTGCGACATCGCCCCAGTGGGTGGTCACACGTCGGCCGTCCAGCAAGCCTGCGCGAGCGAGCATCAACGCCCCGTTACAGATCGAACCAAAGCGTCGCGAGCGGCGGCACAGTGTCCGTAACCAGCTATAAAAAGCCGGGCCAAAATCCTGATCGGGCAGGGTCGGGCCGCCCGCGCACAAGACCAGGTCGTAGGCGGTGCTGGCCTCGGTGAAATGCCGATGGGCCTGGATCGTCAAGCCGTTGGAGCAGGCCAGCAAGCCTGCCTCAAGGCCCAGCACCTCCAGTTGATAGCGCTCAGCGGGCGGCAGAAACACATTGGCCTCGGCGAACACATCCATGGGCCCGGTCACATCCAGGGCCTGCACGCCGGGGAAAACGATCAATGCGATCTTCAAGGTCATCAGGGTTCGCCGTCTGAGGGGTGATACATCAAATACCGCCGCCGCCCGGTGTGGCAAGCCTGTTGAAAGGAGTGGCCGGCATTGCCACCTGATTGGCACGAATCGCACCTGCGTGACGATTGTTGCCATGGAGGGGGCGGTCCACACTGAACTCAGCAGCGCCACCCCGGCGCTTGATCGAGGAGTTCGCCATGAGTCAGACCATCGCAGGCATCGTCATTCCGGACAGCGCCTTGGCCAAAGCTACTACCGAATACATCCGTGATGTGGAGTCCGATCTGCTCTATAACCACTCGCGGCGGGTGTTTTTGTTTGGCGCACTGAGCGGCCAACGCAAGCAATTGGCCTATGACCCGGAGCTTTTGTACGTGGGGGCGATGTTCCATGATCTGGGACTGGTTGAAGGCCATCGCACAGACACCGAGCGTTTTGAAGTCGACAGCGCCAACAACGCCAAAGCCTTCATGAAACCCTTTGGCCTGAGCGACGATGATGTCGAGCAAGTCTGGTTGTCCATTGCCCTGCACACCACGCCGGGCGTGCCGCAACACCTGCGGCCTAACGTGGCGCTGGTGACGGCGGGCGTAGAAATGGACGTGCTGGGCATTGATTACGCGGCGTTCCCCACTGAGCAACGCGAAGCCGTGGTGCATGCGCATCCGCGTGGCGAAGGCTTCAAGGAATGCATCCTCTGCGCCTTCGCCAACGGCTTCAAACACCGCCCCGACACCACCTTCGGCACGGTTAACGCCGATGTGCTGGTGGACATCGACCCAAGCTTCAAACCACTGAACTTCGTCGAGATCATCCGCACGTCGCCGTGGGTGTCGTAAGCCTGGGGTTTACTCCACCGGATCGCTCACCGGCTTGGCGATGATCTGCTTCAGTTCGGCGGTCATCGGGAACTCCAGGTTCAGGCCATTCGGTGGAATAGGCTGCTCAAACCAGCGCTGATAGATGCCGTTGATCTCGCCCGATTGATACAGATCTGCCAGCGCCTGGTTCACCACCGCCAGCAACTGCGGGTCGTCCTTGCGCACCATGCAGCTGTAGATTTCACGCGACTGCTCGTGACCCACCACCACCCAGTTGTGTGGGTCGCGGGCTTTGGCGCGTTCGCCGTAGAGCAGCGCGTCATCCATGTAAAAGGCCACGGCACGGCCGGTTTCGAGCATCTTGAACGCTTCGCCATGGTCTTTGGCACTGATCACGTTCATGTTCATCTTGTGGTCAGCGTTGTAGCTCTTGAGAAAGCGCTCATTGGTGGTGCCCGCCGTGGTCACGACGTTCTTGTCGCGCAGGTCGTCAAAGCCCTGGATGCCGCTGTTTTTGGCGGTCAGCAATTGGCCTTTGACGTAGATAAAGCCATACGAAAACGCCACCTGTTTTTGCCGCTCGGCCGTCACGCCGGTTGAGCCGCATTCCAGATCAACCGTGCCGTTTTGCACCAGCGGGATACGGGTTTGCGAAGTCACCAGGTTGTATTTGACCTTCAGTGGCGCGCCGCCGACTTGCTGCTGGATGCGCTCGACGATTTTGTTCGCCAGCTCCACCGAATAACCCATCGGCTTGCCTGTGTTGTCGCCTACGTAGGAAAAAGGCACCGAAGCATCGCGATAACCCAGGGTTATGCTCCCGGAATCAGCGACTTTTTTGAGCGTGCCCTGCAACGGCGCTTCGCTGGCGTGCAGTGAGTGGCTGAGCAAAAGGCCCAGCGTGCAACTGATCAAGGTGAGCTTTTTCATCTTCTTATTCTCCGGTTTCAAGCTGATTAGCGACGGGCAGCAATCACGCTGATTTCCACCAGCACCTGCGGTCGGGCCAGTTGCGCTTGCAGCGTGGTGCGTGTCGGCGCCTTGCCCGCCGACAGCCAGGCAGACCACACCGCGTTCATGGGCGCGAAGTCGCGCTCAATGTTTTGCAGGTAAATCGTGGCGTTGAGGATGTGGTCCTTGCTGCTGCCGGTTTCGGCCAACAAGGCGTCGATCTTGCTCAGGACTTCTTCGGTCTGCGCGGTAATGTCTTCGTTACCGGTCGGCACCTGCCCGGACAGAAACACCAGCGCCTCATAGGTCGCAGCGGCGCTTAAACGGTCATTGCTGTGAATGCGGTGAATCGTCATCGGGCATTTCCTTAAGGTGTGGGTCAATGGTCAGGCGGCGTGTAAGGCCAGACCTTGCAGGTCAATGGAGGTTTTGCGGTGTGCAATCAGCTCGCTCAGCAAGCGCCCGCTGCCGCAGGCCAGGGTAAAGCCCAGCGCGCCGTGGCCCAGGTTGAGCCACAAGTTGCGATAGCCGCTGGCGCCCAGAATCGGTACGCCGCTGGGGGTGGCCGGGCGCATGCCCGCCCACTCAATGGCGTGTCGGTAATCACCCGCTTCGGGGAAAGTGCTTTGGGCCAGCTGGCGCATTTGCGCAAGGCGCTTGGGGTCGAGTGAGGCATCAAAACCGACGATGTCGACCATCGCGGCAATGCGCAATTGTTCGCCAATGCGCGCGTACACGATCTTACGATCGTAATCGGTGATGCTCACGTCGGGGGCTTTGCCGGGGTCGCTCAACGGCAATGTGAGGCTGTAACCCTTGAGCGGGTACAGCGGCAGATTCAGCCCCGGCAGGCTCAAGGCCGGGCTGTTATGCCCCGCTGCGAGCACCAGTTGATCGACCGGCAGCACCTCGTCACCCATGTGCACGGCTTTGACCTCACCGTGCTCGTGATGCAAACGGGTGACGGTTTTGCCCAGCAAAAAGGTGCAGCGCCCCGAGGCCTGTAAACGGGCGAATAACTGTTGGCAAAACGCGTGGCAGTCACCGACTTCTTCATCGGGGGTGTAAATGCCGCCGACAAACGTGGAGCCCTGCAAACCGGGCTCCAGGGCTGAGCATTCGTGGGCAGAGAGCGCTTGCTGATACGAGCTGTGGATAACGTTTTGCCTGGCCTTGGCGAAGTGCGACGGTTCGCGAAAAGCCACCAGCTTGCCGTTACGCCGCCACTGGAACCCGTCCAGATGGTCTTCCTCGCGCCATTGCTGCAACGTGGCCTGGCTCAGCAATGCCAAACGCAGCAGGTGTGCGCCATTGCGCTGATTGACCGACCCCCGGCAGGCGGCCACAAACGAGGCCAGCCAGCGCCATTGTGCCGGGTCCATGCGCGGGCGCAGTTTGAGCGGTGAGTCGCCGCGCAACATCCAGCCCAGCGCCTGCAACGGTACGCCGGCATCGGCCAACGGGGCGACATAGCGGTACGACAATTGGCCGCCATTGGCAAAGCTGGTCTGGCTGCCGAGGGTCGGGCGGGCTTCGATCACACTCACGTCAAAGCCTTCGCGCACCAGCGCATACGCCGTTGCCAGCCCGATAACCCCACCCCCGATGATGCAAACGCGCTGTGCCATGTCAGTCCTTACCCACTGTTGTGCGGGTTTCAGATTAGGGGCAGGTGACAGGCGCTGAACAATGATTAAAGATGCCTCACCCATAAACAAAGGTTATGGACTGCCGCCATGCGCTTACGCCATATCGAAATTTTCCAGGCTATTCGCCAGACCGGCTCCATCAGCGCCGCTGCCCAGTTGCTGCATGTCTCGCAACCTGCGGTGAGCAAGGTTCTGCAGCATGCCGAGATGCAACTGGGGTTCCCGTTGTTCTTGCGCGTGCGCGGCAAACTGCAACCCACCCCCGAGGCGCTGCTGCTGGAGCGCGAGGTCGAAAAAGTCAGCGAGAGCGTGCAAGGCGTGCAGCGTCTGGCCGAAAGCTTGCGGCGCACACCGGGGCATCGCTTGCGCATCGGCAGCACGCCTGCGTTGGCGTTGTCCTTGTTGCCGCCAGTGATTGGCGAGTGGACGCGCCGCTATCCCGACAGCCGCTGCGAACTGGCGAGCGCACACAGTCGTGAACTGGTGCAAAGCCTGCTGATGCGTGAGCTGGACGTAGCGCTGACTTTAAAACTGCCCGACCACCCGGGGCTCAAGGCCCAAGCGTTGGCCCACAGCGTGCTGGTCGCATTGGCGCCACGGGGTTATTGGAGCGAAGACCGTGAAGGCGAGCCGCTGGCGCTGCATGAACTGGCGGACGCACCGTTGATTGGCCTGAGCAGCGCCGACCCGTTGTTTGCGCGTTTGGACAACTATTTGAAAACCATCGAGCCGCCCCCGCGCATCAACATCGCGGTGCAGACCTACTCGCTGGCGCGAGCGATGGTGGAATCGGGAGCGGGGCTGGCCGTGATAGACCCGTTCACCGCCCTGGGCGCCTCACCGGCAAGCACCGTCATCCGCCCGTTGAGCCCGGCATTACCGATCACCCTGTACGCCCTGACCCGCGCCGACGAAGCGCCGGTGCATCTGCTGGAAGGGTTACTGGAATTGTTCGCCGAGCGGGCCAATGAACAGCTGCGGCGGATAGAAGGGGCTGACGCCACTCGTCGGGGGGATTGATGCTTTCTTAATGGGGCATTGACTTGTAAGAGACGAAAACTAGGATGGGATATACGAGCGACATATCCCGGAGGTTTAGCATGGAACAAGGTTCGGTTTTTCAAAGTAATCGAAGCCAGGCAGTCAGACTTCCTAAAGCGGCTGCGCTACCTGACGATGTGAAACGCGTTGATATTATCGCCGTAGGCAGAGCGCGAATAATCACACCGGCGGGGGAATCGTGGGACAGCTGGTTTGAGGCCGAAGGTGTTACAGCAGACTTCATGAGCGAGCGTGATCAACCGGCTGATCAACAGCGGGATGAATTCTGATGCTTAAGTTCATGCTCGATACCAACATTTGTACTTTCACAATCAAGAACCGGCCTGAGCATGTGCGTGAGGCTTTTAACGCGCATCACGGGCAGTTATGCATCAGCACCGTGACGCTGATGGAATTGGTGTTCGGGGCAGAAAAATCTTCAAACCCGCAGCGCAATTTAGCTGTGGTTGAGGGCTTTGCCGCACGGTTGGAGGTGCTCAAATATGATTGCGAAGCCGCAGCCAACACGGGCCAGCTTCGTGCTGAGTTAGCAAAATTGGGCACGCCGATTGGCCCTTACGATCAAATGATTGCCGGTCATGCACGTTCCCAGGGCCTCATTCTGGTTACAAATAATACGCGCGAGTTTGAGCGTGTCCCCGGTTTACGTATCGAGGATTGGGTACATAACCGCTAGGGGCTGTTCTTGTTTCATTGCAGCTGCGACGAAGCGCCGGTGCATCTGCTGGAAGGCGGATAGAGAGAGGATACGAAGCCCTGTAGCCGCTGCCGCAGGCTGCGATAAGGACCGCAGGGCCTTCGCTCTTGAGCAAGAGCGACCCCTTTGGGCTCGATCGCAGCCTGCGGC